>JBJHBB010000214.1:0-4829 GCA_050485265.1 Rhodothermales bacterium
TCGCACGCGGCTCTTTCTGTTACCCTGCGCGAGGCGCCATCGAGAGGCATCCGCACGACCGAGGGACCGCCCCTAACCCACATTTTCTCGGCCGAGGTACCCGACCTCGAGGCCGTGGATGCAGCGCTATACGCCTGGCTCTGGTCAGTACATAGTCTATGATCGATGTGAGTACCGAACCCAGCAACACGATCCGTCAAACCTTGCCGACCATGAAGATTTTCACCTCTATTGCATTTGTAGTTCTTTTGATCGGGCGGACAACCTCCGTGCAGGCTCAGGGGACAGCGTGTCCCCCAGATTATCCGACCAATAGGTCGCTAATCGAAATGATCCTAACGGCGGAGCATGAGGCTGACATAAGAGCCAATCATGAGATTCCGGAGTCTGCGATTAACGCTCTACATGTTCTAGGTGGTTACGTGCTAGGCCGGGACGATCAGACGATTTGCGCCAGTCTTGGAGAAACCTTCGCATTCAGCTTTCCATTTTCCAGTGATCCAGACCCAGATCGAAGAGTTGTATTTTACAGGGCCGGGTCGTTCTACTTCGCAGTTCTGACGATCCGCCAGAGCCCGAAACCCAGGCGACTCCGAGTAGGCACCAATACCATAGTCGTATATGACTCCAATCTAAACCAGATTGGAGGGTATGCCTATTAACAATCACGGCCAGGTTCGGATCCGCGCCCCCAAACGCGATATCCTAAATGAATTCATACATATTGATATATACCATTGTCACCATATTGATGATGGCACACACCCCCTATGGCATGGAGTCAATTGACTCCCGACACTACCCCGGTCATGCCTATTACAACAGTTGTCCTAACCCAACGGAGTTTGAGTTGCGTAATGCAACATTGTATGTTCATTTTCTCTTGAGATCTGAGCAATTCTCTCAGTGGCGCAGTAGCATCGGGCTGCGATTGACGATTGAACGGCCGACAATTACTCCACTTATCGGAGGTCAGTATTCAGCCGAGTGCGATGCTCTAAATCAGCTTGTGCCATTCAGCCGTGGCGGCCTTGACCAGCTTGTATATTTCAAGGTACAAAACGCGTATATCGTTGTCCCCAACTATCTCTTTCTTGGTCGCGATATGGCCGTAGGTTTCAGTGGGCCCCCCTCCTGGGAAAGTATGCACGTCGTGCTTCTAAAATAGCAAATCGCACGCTGCATGTACACCTTGGACATTGCCGTTCCAGAGCCGATCGGCGACGCCCCGCCTGGCGCGCATGGAGCCGAGCCTCCACAGCAGGAGGATGTCCGCCAGCAGGGCGCCCCCGAGCAGCATCGCCAGCGGGGGGACGACGACGAAGAGCGGCGCCACCCAGTAGGAAACGGACGCCAGCAGGGCCAGCACGCCGAGCCACCAGAGAAAGGATCGCGTGAGGTAGAGGTTCATTACGCGGAGTGGGCAGTCCACTATAGATACGCCGGCTCGGGGCGCCGCGTCGAGCGGGAGGGACCGATAGGCGGTCACGCATGCCGTGCCTCGACACGCTGCAAGTGACCGGCGAGCCTTTTACCTGACGAAACCTTCCAGGTGAATTATCATCCGCCACCGCCAGATACTATTCGGTATGCCAGAGAGTTTGTTTGCTCGACCCCTCGCGACTGGAGCACTTGCGTTTCTCACTGTGTTGGCACATAGGCGATTTTACGATACCCGAAACCGAACACATCCCTCATGGATCAATACTAATCCAAACGCACCATTTTTGTCATAGCGAAGAGTTTTTTGACTCCGAGGCATTTGTAATACTCGAATACGAAAGTGCGCCAAGCCAGAAAGACTGGGACGCCCTTGATAATCACCCGAGCATATCGGTGGGTATCATCCTTGACAAAGACACGATCATTGTCTTTTGACTCCAATTCTGACTAACACACACCTTACGATCGATGCTCATACTAAGCCGGCCAAGCCCGAGTTACCCAGTTAAGATATCCATACAGGTCGTTCTTTGCGCCCTAGTACCACTGTTCGCCTCGGGGGGCCTTGCGACCACCGCACAAGCACAGGCAATTGGATGCCCACCCGATCACCAGGCAAATCGAGATCTGATAGAGATGTTTTTGACCGCTGATCACCAGATCAACAACAGGATGAGACATGGTATTTCCGAGTCTGCAATAGATTCACTGCACGTGCTTGGCGGCTATGTAATAGGCCGATACGACCAGTCCATTTGCGCGGATCTGGGCGAAACCTATGCGTTCAGCTTTCCCTTGTCAGATGATCTCGACCCAGGTCGACGAGTCGTTTTTTATCGATCCGGCTCGCTTTACTTCGCCGTTCTGACAATCAGACAGAGCCCTGAGCCCAGGAGGTTCCGCGTGGGCACCAGCGCTGTGGTGATCTATGATGCGGACTTAAACCAGATCGGCGGACATGCATTCTAAGTGCGAGTCCGGTTGCGTAGGTAAGTTCCGTGTCCGTCCAAGTGTGAGTGCCGCTGAGATTCGAGGCCACTGCAGCAAGCATCCGGTCTCTCTCCATTACCTCGGCACCTCTATTCCCTCCACGATTCGCTTGATGACTGAGTCTGGCTTGAGGCCTTCCATCTCGCGTTCCGGGGTGAGCATGATGCGGTGGCGGAGGACGGGGGCGGTGACGTCGCGTAGGTCCTCCGGGGTGACGAAGTCGCGGCCGGCCATGGCGGCGAGGGCCTTGGCGCCGGCCAGCAGCGCCAGCGAGGCGCGCGGCGAGGCGGCAAGGTAAAGCGCGCGGTGCTCGCGCGTGGCGGCGACGAGCTGCGCGGCGTAGCGGATGAGCGGCGGCTCGACGTGCACGCGGCGGACGGTGGCCTGGGCCTGCACCACCTCTTCGCCGGTCCACACGGCCTGCACGCCCTCCAGGTCGAAGCGACCGCCGTGGCCCTGATAGTCGGTCAGGATCTGCACCTCCTCGTCCAGCGACGGGTAGCCGACGTCGATCTTGAACAGGAATCGGTCCAGTTGGGCCTCGGGGAGGCGGTAGGTGCCCTCGTGCTCGAGCGGGTTCTGGGTGGCGAAGACGTGGAACGGGGGCGCCAGCGGGTAGGTGGAGCCCTCGACCGAGACGGTGCGCTCCTCCATCACCTCGAAGAGCGCGCTCTGGGTCTTAGCCGGGGCGCGGTTGATCTCGTCGATCAGGACCAGGTTGGCGAAGATGGGCCCGCGGTGAAAGCGGAACTCGGTGGTGCGCGGGTCGAAGACCGAGGTCCCCAGCACGTCGCTGGGCATCAGGTCCGGGGTGAACTGGATGCGACTGAACGAGGCATCCATCGTGCGGGCAAGGAGCCGGGCAGAGAGCGTCTTCGCCACGCCGGGCACCCCCTCGATCAGCACGTGCCCGCCGGCAAGGATGGCCGCGATCAGGAGGTCCACCATCTCGTTCTGGCCGACGATCACCTTGCGGAGCTCGGTGCGCAGGCGCTCCACGGAATCGTGGACCGTGGCTGCATCCCCCGCTGGCGCGTCGGCGGCGGTGCGTGTCTGGTCGAGGTCAGAGGCGGTCATAGAGGGCGTCCAGGCGTCTGTCGAGTTCAATGAGGTCGCGTGGCGGAATGCGGGCCGCCTCGCGGAGGCGGAGGATCAGGTCGAAGAGTGCGTCGATGTCGTCGAGCGGGGTCTCCAGCTGGCGGGCCACCTGCCCGCGGTGCGCTGGCGAAAGGTCGACCTCCGGATCGTGGAGGACGCTGCGCAGCCGCTCCACCAGGAAGCGCGCGCGACGATCGACAAGGGCGCGGTCGTCTCCCCGCTCGTGCCAGAGGCGTGCGATGCCGCGGGCGAACGCGGCCGTGCGGTTGGGCGGCGGCTCGACCACGGGGATGGCCCGCTGCCAGCGCCTCCCGCGGAAGATCACGAATAGTACCGCGCCGACGAGCAGGGCGTAATAGGCCCACGCCAGCGGGGGCGTTTCGTGGACGAAGCGCAGAGGCGAGCCCTCGACGGAGCGCTGCGGCTTGAAGGTGGCGTCCCAGATGGTGGTCTGTGCCGGGAGGTAGGCCAGCGCCGCGGCCACGTAGGCGGCCGCGTCATCGCTGCGTACGAGGGCATAGTTCGCGAAGGCACGCGGGGTGAGAGAGAGCAGCACCTGCCCGTCCCCCACCGCCAGCCGGGCGAAGGTGACGCGGTCCTCGTCGAGGTGACCCAGGACGGTGGCGCGGGCAGTGTCGAGGCTCGCAAACCGGCTGCCGGCGACGCGATCGCCCATCGTGAAGCCGCCCGGCCTGCCGAGGTTGGGCGCCGTGAGGAAGAGCGTGGAGTCGCGAGCGGTGGGTTCCTGAAAGGGGAGGGCGCCGCTGACCACGGTAGCCGCATGCAGCGCATCGGCAAACGGGCCGTCGAGATGTTGCGCCGCGACGAACACGGTGTTCCCCCGGCTGGCGTAGGCGAGGAGGGCGTGCGCCAGCAGGGAGTCCGGCTCAAAGCGCGTGGTGAGGAAGAAGTAGTTCTCGCCCCGACGCGTGGTGTCGCGGACGTGGGGGTACGGGGTGCGGTGGTTGACGGTCACGGTCGCCCCCCCGAGCAGCTCCGGCAGCAGTTGGAACAGGGCCGCACCACCCAGGGCGGCCGTCGCGTCGTGCTCGTAGTTCGGCCGCCGGTCGAGCTCCGGCGGCGCCAGCAGGGCCGCCGCGGCGATCGCGAGCAGGAGCGCCGCGCCGAGGGCCAGGGGATACGCCCTCCTCATGGCCGCCCCCCCGCTGGCGGCGGCGCGCCGAGCTCGGCCGCCAGCCGGGCCGCCGCGGCCGCCGGGGCGGCGCCGGCGCGGCGCACGCCGAGCCCCGCCCCGGCGAAGAGCTGTGGGGAGCGCGCGAACGGGGGCGCGGCGTGCG
>JBJHBB010000215.1:0-4822 GCA_050485265.1 Rhodothermales bacterium
ACCTCATGGTGGCAACCGACATCACGGCCCGCAAGCGTCACGAAAAAGAGCTGATCAAGGCGAAGAACCGCGCAGAGGAATCCATGCGGCTACAGGATGCTTTCCTCTCACACATGAGTCACGAGTTGCGTACGCCCCTGACAGCGATACTGGGCTTCGCCGAGGTAATCTCGTCCGAGACCGAAGGTCTGGTGAAGGAGTGGGCGGCTGATATCGCCTCTTCGGGCCGCCGCCTGCTCGAGACACTCGAAGCAGTCCTCGATTGGTCCCAACTCTCCGCCGCTGAGGCAACGCTCGCTGTCCATGCCGTTTCAGCTACAGACGTTGCGCAAAGAGTCGTAGACAGGTCGCAGCCCTATGCGCAGACGCGCAGTTTAGTTGTGACCTTTGAGACGCAAGAATCTAATATAATGGTGATGGCCGACGAAGTAGCACTTGAAAAGTTGTTGATGTTATTGATGGACAATGCCATCAAGTTTACAGATTCAGGAAACGTGGATGTAATTGTATCCCGTGAAGCTGAGGTTGTGGTTTTTTCGATCAAGGATACGGGTGTGGGTATATCAGAGGAGTTTCTCCCTCATCTGTTTGAAGCGTTTCGGCAGGAGTCGGAGGGAATGGACCGCGCCTTTGAAGGAAAAGGACTTGGATTACCGATCGCCGATCGCCTGGTACGGTCTATGGGAGGCACCATCGAGGTCATCAGCGAGCGAGACGTGGGCAGCACCTTCAGCGTGCGGCTTCCGACCGCCTGACATCCCCAAGTCGAGAGGAGATTGGAGGACGGTCGAATAGTCGTTAAGGTGCATATCGGGCACGCCGATATCGGGGACAAGATGGCATCCCGCGGGCGTGGCCGAGTCTGAGTGGGGTGGGGGATTTTGCGGGAGACGGTCTTGGCCGACCAAAACTTCTGTTCGACGCACAAAGAGACGACTGAGCGACCTTATGGACCTGGTTCCGGACGCACCCGTAGAAGGTGATGGCTTCTCCGCAGATGAGATCCAAGGATATATTCCCCGAACTATCAGTATGTCGATTGAGGATCCGACAGAGATCTACGAAGTGCGATCCGCGAGCGCAGCCGGCCATGAAGAGGATGAGCGCCTTGTAGCGGTCAGACGATATCAGCGCCTGGTTCAGATTGCGGACGGCGATTCCCCGGGGGACGAGCAGCTGTCCAAGCTGGCCAATGCAGCCGCAAGAGCCGTCCGTGCGCCCATCGGGCTGGTCACGCTCGTCGACGACGATCGGTCACTGGTCGTAGGGCGGATGGGCACGAACCTTACGGCACACCCGAGAAGGCTATCCTTTTGCACGCACGCGATCGCTCTCGCCGAACCGCTGGTCGTCGAGAATTGCGAAACCGATGAGCGCCTGGCCAGCCACCCTCTCGTACGACGTACCCCTGGCGTGCGATCGTACGCAGGAGTTCAGTTGGCCTCGCCGGACGGCCATGTCGTTGGAGTGCTGTCTGTGATGTCACTCCAGCCTCGGCGGTTCGATACGCCGGGAGTGGAGGCGCTAAAAGCAATTGCCGGCGCTGTGATGGAGACTCTCAACGTCCGCCAGGCCGCAGCACAGCTTGAACGCGGTGCAAATCAGCAGCGACGAACGGCGAACTCGTACCAGCGCCTGTTCCAGTCGCATCCTCAGCCGATGCTGGTGTTCGACGACGAGACGCTGCGGATCATTGCGGCAAATGAGGCCGCTACCGCATTCTATGGATACAGTTCGGAGGAGATGCTGGGCCTGACGGTTCGCGATCTCCATGCTCCATCCGATGTGCCAGGACTCATGCGCCGGCTCGCTGAACTCGACGGCGGCCTGGTATCGAGCGGCCCCTGGTTACACCGTCGCAAGAATGGCGACACGGTCCACGTATTGGCCGAGTCAAATGCCACCCTGTTCGAGGGGAGGAATGCACGACTGGCCCGGGTGTCGGACGTCACGGACGCTGTCCGCGTGAGACAGCAACTCGACGAGAGCCGCGCCCTCACCGAAAGCGCGCTCAGCGCAATCGACGATCTGTTCTACGTCACGGACCTGGAAGGGCGCCTGTTGCAGTGGAATGCCAAAGCTCGGGAGGTCGGCGGCTTCACGGACGAGGAACTGTCTTCCGCTCACGCGTGGGACTTCTTCCCGGACGATGAGCTCGAGCGCGCCCATGAGGTTTTCGATACCACTCTTCGCGATGGCCAGGCGCGCATGGTGACGCGCCTCAAGACCCGAGACGGTCGCCTCATCCCCTTTGAGCTCACCTGTGCGGTGATGCGCAGTCCCGATGGTGACCCCATCGGTGTGTGTGGCGTCGCCCGCGACATTCGCGAACGAGAGGAAGCCTCGCAGCGGACGCAGGAGAGTCGAGAGCGGCTCTGGTCGCTGATCGATGCCACGAACGCGACCGTATGGTTCCTACCCGCAGACGGCGTGCCCACCGCGGAGCAGCCTAAATGGTCAGAGTTCACCGGTCAGTCAGCCGAGGAGATGGTCGGATCGGGTTGGCTGGACGCCGTGCACCCGGACGATCGTGATTACGTGATGGAGGCGTGGCAGGAGGCGGTGTCGACCTCGTCGCCGTATCACTGCGAACATCGGCTGCGCCGCTCCGACGGCGAGTACCGATACATGATTGCCCGCGCAGTCCCACGCTTCGATGAGAACGGTCAAGTCACGGAGTGGGTGGGAGCCCACACAGACATCCACGATCAATTTCTCTCCCAGCGTGAGCTGCGTTTAAACGAAGAACGCTTTCGTCTGGGCGCGATGGCAACCCATGACGTGCTCTGGGACTGGGACGTGGAGGGTGGCCACCTCGACTGGGGTCCGCACGTTGCCGAACGATTCGGCTGGACCGAGGCGCTCGCCGGCACCACCATTGAATGGTGGGCAGCGCGCGTGCACCCCGAGGACCGTGATCGCGTGGAGCGATCATTCACCGAAGCGTTCGATGGAGTTGGCTCGCGCTGGGAGGAGGCCTATCGCTTCCAGCGTGCCGATGGCACTTTCGCCGACGTGCTAGATCGTGGCTTCGTCGTGCGGGACACGGATGGGAAGGCTGTCCGAATGGTGGGGTCTCTGCAAGACCTCTCTGACCGCATCCATACGCTTGATCGACTTCGCGAAAGCGAGCAACGCGCCACGCGCATTCTCGAGACCATCAACGACGGATTCTTCGCGCTCGATGGCGAGTGGCGCATCACCTATCTGAATCCCCAGAGCGAAGAGCTGCTGCAGCAGCCAGTCGACGAGTTGATCGGTCGCAATATCTGGGAGGCGTTCCCGGAGGCCGTGGGAATGGAGTTCGAAGTCCAGTATCGACGCGCGGTAGAAAACCAGGAGCCGGTCGAGTTTTGCGAGTACTTCCCGCCTCTCGAGCGCTGGTTCGAGGTGAAGGCTTATCCGCACGACGGTGGCCTGGCGGTCCACTTCGCCGACATCACGGGTCGGTACACAGCCGACGAGGCTCTGCGACGAAGCGAGGCGGAATCTCGCAAGCTCGCGGCGGTGCTCTCACATGCGACAAATGGTGCGGTAATCACCGATGCCAGCGGCAGGATCGAGTGGGTGAACGAGGGCTTCAGTCGCATGACCGGCCACTCGCTTACAGACGTGATGGGTCGCGAGGCTGCCGATGTCGTCTATGGTCCGGAGACCGACCAGGACACGATCGCCCGCATGGACGAGCTGGCTCGGAACGGCCAGCCGTCCGACGAGGAGTTGCTCATCTACACAAGAGACGGCTCGCAGCGATGGGTCCATACGCAGGTGCAGCCCATCCGGGATGAGCTCGGAATCGTATCTGGCTTCATCGCTATCAGTACCGACATCACCCAGCGCAAGCAGGCCGAGCAGCGCCTTGCGGAGCGCGAGGCCCAGTTCAGGCAGATCACCGAGGCGATGCCCCAGATTGTCTGGACTACTACTCCCAACGGCTACCACGACTATTTCAATTCGCGATGGTACGAGTTCACCGGCATGCCCCTTCCCGAGCAGGACGCCGGGAAACACCAGGGGTGGAATTGGAAGGAGTACCTGCACCCGGATGACTTCGAGCGTAGTGTCGCGAGATGGCAGCACTCATTGATCACCGGCGAGAGCTACGAGATCGAGTACCGTTTCCGCCGCGCGTCGGACGGATCGTATCGCTGGTTCATCGGTCGCGCGGAACCGCTGCGGGATGACCAGGGCCGGATCGTGAAATGGTTCGGAACGTGCACCGATATCCACGATCTGCGCGTCGCCGAGACGGCGCTTCACCAGAGTGCCGAACGACTGCGGCTGGCAACCGAGGCCGCGCGGCTGGGCGTTTTTGATATGCAGCGCCCTGCTCACTCGTACTGGTCGGACAGCGCGCTCGAACTTTTTGGGCTGGACTCAGCCGACATGCTCCTTCCAGGCACCTTCCTGGAGCGCGTCCATCCCGATGATCGCGAGAAGGTCGAGCCAGTTCTACGGCAAACGCTGATGGCGCACGAGCCGGTGCCCTTCGACATCGAGTTCAGAGTAGTCCTCGAAGACGAGCGGGTTCGCTGGCTCGCAGCTCGCGGCGAGGTCTCGGGAGTGCTGGCCGGGAACGAAGCGGAGGAAGCCGACGAAGCTGGCCCTGGCAACGCCGGTGGCTCGAAGCGCTATCCCCGCGTGACCGGAGTGATCGTGGACGTCTCAGATCAGAAGCGGCACGAGGCAGCGCTGATCGCTGCTCGCGAGGCGGCAGAGGTGGCGCAGCGCGTGGCCTATGAGGGTCGTCGCGCAGCCGAGGCCGCCGATCGACTCAAGACGGCCGTACTCACGAACATCAGCCATGAAATCAGGACGCCGC
>JBJHBB010000216.1:0-4821 GCA_050485265.1 Rhodothermales bacterium
CTGCTCGATTGCAAGCTGGCGAAAACGCCACTAGCCAAGCCGCGCCATCGTTCGGACCGCCCGGCCCGATCGACTGCAAGCAGCAGCGCGCACCTCGTTCAGGTCACACGCTACACAGCCGGTCGGACTCCTTGAGCCATGCCGCCGCCGACCTCCTGCGCGCGGGCCTTTCGCCGGCTCAGGTGGCCGAGCAGATGCGAGGTGAGGACGCGGCGCGGCCTGATGTCCGTCACGATTCGCTGTTCATCTCCTCCCGCGGCGTGCAGTTCTTCGACCGTGCCTTCGAACTCGAGCCTGGTGAGTTCGCTGAGCCCTCCCGGTACCGCGGTGACTGGGTGATCCTGTACCTCGACGGATTCGAGCCTCCCCGGCAAATGACGTTCGATGAGGCTCGAGCCCAGGTCATCACGGAGTACCAGGAGGTTTTGGAACGACGCTTCGTGGAGCGCCTCCGCCGAGAGAGTGGCGTGCGCCTGTATCCCGAACGCCTGTCGGGTGCGTTCGCCGATGAGCGCCAGACGATGGTTCACCGCGACTAGCCCGTGCCCCTGGCCCTCCGACAAGCACGATACCTCGCCGCAACGGTCGCGCTTCTGGGCACGTTGGCACTCGCGGCATGCGACCGGCCTACGGCCGATCGGGACTACATCGTGCGCCTGGGAGACGCCGTCCTCACCCCGTCGGACTTGAGCGATGCAATCGCTGCGATCCCGGCAGGTGTGGATTCTGTCACCGCGTCCGAGCAGTTCATCGAGCAGTGGATGACTACTCAGCTACTCGCGGAAGAGGCTCGACGGCGCGGTCTTCGAGACGATCCAGACGTGCAGAAGCAGCTTTACGATAACGAGCGCAACGTCCTGGCCGCCGCCATGCTGGGCTCGATGTATGAGGACGAACGCGCGCTCCCTGGCCGCGCCGACGTAGAGGCGTATTTCGAGCGAAACAGGGATCGGCTCCGACTGCGCGAGGCGTACGTCCGCGTTCGATTCATCGAGGCGCAGTTGGAGCAGGAAGCGTCCGGTGCTCGCTCCGAGATGCAGGAGATGATGCGTGCCGGAGGCAGTGCGACCGCGCGCGACTCAATCTTCCTCACTATTGCGTCGCGCTTTGCGATGGACACTACGGCAGCCCAGGCGATGGCCTCGAGCTACGTCCCCCAGAGCCGGCTGGCGCGACAGGTGACGGGAGCTCCCTGGAGCATCGTCGCGCAGATGGGGCCCGGAGAAATCAGCCCCGTTCTGGTCACGGCCGACTCGACCTACTTCGTGGTTCAGCTGGTTGACCGCGTTCCTGCCGGGTCCGAACCGCGCCTCGAATGGGTCCTCGACGATATCGAACGTCAAGTCGTTATTCAGCACCGCCAGCAACTCGTCGCGCGCGAGGTCCAGCGTCTCCGAACAGAGGCAGAGGCGAGGGGAGATTTGCGGATCCCCCATCGCCAGGAAGATCGCCGCTCGAGGCGCTGAGCCACCCTCGAATACGCTACGCCGCCAACCGTGCGTTACCCTCCCCAATGCTTTCCATCCCCCAGCTTAGCCGCATGCCGTCTCGCCTGATCAGGACAACCGCCCTCTGGACCCTGGCACTGCTCGTGGGTGCAGTGCTCATCCAGGACGCCCACGCACAGCGGGATGGACAACTCCTCGACGGGGTCGTGGCCGTGGTCGGGTCACAGGCGATTCTCGCGTCGGACGTAGACGCGATGGCCATCGCAATGGCACGTGGCTCATCGCCGACCACGAGCCTGCGGCGATCCGCACTACGCGACCTCATCACCCAGCAGGCCATCGCCGAGTACGCGCTCAGGGACACGACGCTGACCGTCTCCGAGGAGGAGGTGTCACAGGTCCTCGAAGAGCGGACGCGGGAGCTGATTCAACAGCTAGGCGGCGAGGAGGCAGTCGTCGAGCTTTACAATCGCAGTGTAGTCCAGCTTCAGCAGGACTACCGGCGCGACGTGCGTCGCCAGCTTCTGGCGCAGGCCGCCCAACGACGCGTCTACTTCAATGTTCGCGTCACGCCGCCGGAGGTGCGAGAGTGGTTCGCCCGCATCCCGGCCGACAGCCTTCCGGAAATTCCCGAGCTCGTCAGAGTCGCGCACATCGTGCGGTTTGCCGAACTCGAGCCGGCGGCGCGCGAGGAGGCTCGGCAGCGAATCGAGGCGATTCGTGACTCGATCGACGCCGGGGCTTCCATCGAAACGATGGCAGAGCGCTATTCCGACGATCCCGGAAGCCGCACGCAGGGTGGCCGCTACGCCGGAATCAACCTGCGCGACCTCGTGCCAGAGTTCGGAGCCGTGGCAGGCACGCTTGAGCCGGGCGAAGTCTCCCACGTGTTCGAGACCCAGTTCGGATACCACGTGATGCGTCTCAACTCACGACGTGGAGACATCCTCGACTTCAATCACGTCTTGATCCAGCTCGATCAGGAGAGGACCGACCCGACCAGCGCCATCGCCACGCTCACGATGGTGCGTGACTCCGTCGTCCATCGCGACGCCTCGTTCGGACGGCTTGCTCGGGAGTTCTCCGAGGAACCCCAATCGGCAGCGCGGGGCGGCAACGTGCTCGTTCCCCAGACCGGGGATCGTGATCTGCGCTTCGAGGCGCTGGGAGCCGATTGGCGAACGACGCTGGACACGCTGGAGGTCGGCGAGGTGAGCATGCCTACGCGCGTCTCCCTGCTGGATGGTCGGCAGGGCTACCACATCGTGACGCTCCAGCGGCGCGTCCCCCCTCACAGAATGTCACTCGAGACCGACTACACGCTCGCCGAGGAGTTTGCGCTGCAGGAGAAGCGCCAGATCGAGCTCGACCGCTGGATCTCGCGGGTGCGCGAGCAAGTGCCCGTCACGTGCATCGATGAGCTGCTGTGCCAGGGGCAAACGTCCACGGTCACCGCGGGCACACGATGATTGGGGAAGACACATCAGTGATCGATCCCACTAGTCCTGAGGCCGTAGACGCGCTCCACGACGCGTACGGCCGACTCAAGGCGGAGATCGGCAAGGTCATTGTCGGGCAGGACGAGATCGTCGAGGGGGTGATCGTAGCCCTGCTCGCACGCGGGCATTGCTTGCTGATCGGTGTACCTGGACTGGCAAAGACACTGCTGATCAGGACGGTCGCCTCTGCGCTCGACCTCCAGTTCAGTCGGATCCAGTTCACCCCTGACCTCATGCCCAGCGACATCACGGGCACCGAGGTGATCGAAGAGGACCGCACTACCGGGCGTCGCGCTTTCCGCTTCATGCGCGGACCCCTTTTCGCGAACATCGTCCTCGCGGACGAGATCAACCGGACCCCGCCGAAGACGCAGGCAGCGCTCCTGGAGGCGATGCAAGAGCACCACGTCACCGCCGCCGGGCAGACTTTCCGCCTGGACGAACCGTTCTTCGTCCTCGCCACCCAGAACCCCATCGAGCAGGAGGGCACCTATCCCCTCCCCGAGGCACAGCTCGACCGTTTCATGCTGAACCTGTGGCTGGACTACCCGGCCTTTGACGAGGAGGTCGCCGTGGTGAGAAACACTACGGCAACGCTGGACAACGACGTCCAGACCGTCATCTCTGGTAAGGATTTGCTGGCGTATCAGGAGCTGGTCCGTCAGGTGCCCGTGGCGGACAATGTGATCGAGCACGCCGTGCGGCTGGTGGCCCGAACACGACCCGGCCGCGACACCGCGCCGGAGTTCGTGAATGACTACCTTAGCTACGGCGCCGGACCGCGCGCCTCCCAATTCCTGATCCTGGGCGCCAAAGCTCGAGCACTTCTTGACGGCCGCTTGACTCCATTAGTCGAGGACGTGCACGCGATGGCGGTACCCGTCCTTCGTCACCGCATCGTACCGAACTTTAGTGCGGAGGCAGAGGGTGTTACCGCCGTCGATCTCATCAAGCGCCTCATTGCCAGCTGACAGCCAACTCATCAACCCTCACATAGACATGTTCAGGACGCTAGCCCTCGCCGGTACCCTCTTGCTCGCCACCAACGTTCACGCGCAGGAGCCCGCCGACGAGTTCTTCGACAACCTCGCTGCACTCTGCGGCCAGGCGTTCACCGGAGAGGTGCTCTACGTGTCAGAGGGCAACACGGCCTTCGATGATCAGGAACTGGTGATGCACATCCGTGAGTGCCACGACGACGTGCTCTACATCCCCTTCCACGTCGGCGAGAACCGCTCACGTACCTGGGTGATCACGCGCACTGAAAGCGGCCTGCGCCTGAAGCACGATCACCGCCACGAAGACGGCACCGACGAGGACCTGACCATGTATGGCGGTGACACCTCGGAGCCTGGCACCGGCACGCGCCAGGAGTTCCCGGCGGACGATGAGACGGCCCAGATGCTGCCGCCCGCAGCAACCAATGTCTGGACCATCGAGATCGTCCCCGGCGAAACGTTCGTCTACGCCCTCCGCCGCGCCGAAGGACCCCGGGCCCGCTTCGCCTTCGACCTCACCAATCCCGTTGAGCCGCCCCCGGCTCCCTGGGGGTGGGAGTAACAACGCCCCTCCCGTCGCACGTCTCGAAACTCACCCGCAACTGATGACCGACCCCATCACCCTGCCGGAGACGCTGGATCTGTCGACGCTGTCCGAGCAGGAGCGGCTGGCCTTTTACGGAGCGCTCTTCGCCGTGGCCGCCGCCGACGACCAGATCCACGAGGTCGAGAGCGACCAGATACTGGAGTCGCTCGACCTGGAGGGGCTGTCCGAGTCCTCCCGCGAGCGTGCGCTCGCTCTTAGCATCGCTCCGCCTTCGCTGCAGACCTGCCTGGAATTTTTCGTAGAGAGCAACGAGCACATCCGGATGAGCC
>JBJHBB010000217.1:0-4820 GCA_050485265.1 Rhodothermales bacterium
CAGGCAATGTGGTCTGTGCTCAGGAATCGACAGTTGCTCGGGAAGCGGTTCCTCCGACAGCATGGGGTCGGACCGTACGTCTGCGTCCTTCGATTCCGCACCGAACACGTGCTTGTCGATCTGGATTTCGTTCTGGTTCGAATCGAAGCAGTCATCAACGAAACCTCATCCCCCCAAACCTGACATGACTAACGGACGAGTCATACGGGCGGGCCTGATACAGGCCACGCTCACCGAGCCGGGAGACGCCGACCCCCAGAAGATCAAGCAGTCGATGATCGACAAGCACGTCGGGCTCATCGAGCAGGCGGCGAAGCAGGGCGTGCAGGTTGTATGCCTGCAAGAGCTCTTCTACGGGCCGTACTTCTGCGCGGAGCAGGACACCAAGTGGTACGACATCACGGAGCCCATCCCCGACGGTCCGACCACGAAGCTCATGCAGGAGCTGGCGCGGCGACACAACATGGTGATAGCCGCCTCCCTCTATGAGGAGGAGAACACCGGCGTGTACTACAACACCGCCGCCGTGATCGACGCCGACGGCAGCTATCTCGGCAAGTTCAGGAAGATCCACATCCCCCATTGCCATCCCGGCTTCTGGGAGAAGTTCTACTTCCGTCCGGGCAACCTTGGCTATCCGGTATTCGACACGGCCGTCGGGAAGGTGGGGGTCTACATCTGCTACGACAGGCACTTCCCCGAAGGGTGGCGCGAGCTCGGACTCAACGGTGCCGAGATCGTCTTCAATCCGTCGGCCACGGTTGCAGGATTGAGCGAGTACCTCTGGTAGCTAGAGCAGCCGGCCGCCGCCTGCGCCAACATCTACTACGTGGGCGCGATCAACCGTCCAGGTACCGAGAAGCCCTGGGAGTTCGGTGAGTTCTACGGGACCTCCTACTTCGCAAACCCACGCGGTCAGATCATCGCCGAGGGACCTCGCAGTGAGGACGCGATCGTGACGGCCGACCTGGATCTTAACCTGATCCGCGAGGTCCGCAACGTCTGGCAATTCTACCGCGATCGACGGCCGGAGACGTACGAAGCCACCGTCAAGCCATGAGCCGGGGTATCAGGTAGCCAACTGTGGCCGGCATCTCGACCTCCCCCCTCTACAACGAGGATCTCGCCCCCGTCCCGTTGGAACGGAGGACGTGGAGCATGTGGAACATCGCGGCGCTGTGGGTGGGGATGGCGGTCTGCATCCCGACGTACACGCTCGCGAGCGGAATGATTGCGCAGGGCTTTCCCTGGAAGCTCGCTCTGATGACGGTCATCCTCGGCAACCTGGTGGTGCTGGTGCCGATGATCCTCAATGCGCACGCCGGCACGAAGTACGGCATCCCGTTCCCGGTGTTGCTGCGCTCCTCATTTGGAACGCTCGGCGCCAACATCCCCGCACTCATGCGGGCGCTGGTTGCCTGTGGGTGGTTCGGGATCCAGACCTGGATCGGCGGTCATGCGATTTATCTGCTGCTCGCTGCCATGGGGCTGTTCGATCCCGCCGCAGCGACTCTTCTTCCCGTCTTGGGCATATCGTTCGGCCAGTTTGCCTGCTTCATGCTCTTCTGGGCGATCAACATCTGGGTGATCGTGCGTGGCATCGAGACGATCAAGTACCTGGAGACCTTCGCCGCGCCCTTCCTCATCTTGATCGGCCTAGGACTTCTGTGGTGGGGGATTTCGCAGGCAGGCGGGATCGGCGTCGTACTGTCGGAGTCGACGGTTGCTCAGGTGCGGGGCGAGGGTGCGCCCGAGTTCAACTTCTGGCTCCTCTTCTGGCCGAACCTCACGGCGATGGTAGGCTTCTGTGCCACGCTATCGCTCACCAGCCCCGACTTCACCCGATACGCCAAGCGGCAGAAGGACCAGCTGCTCGGCCAGCTCATCGGCCTGCCGACGACGATGGCGCTCTTTTCGTTCATCGGTATCGCGGTGACGGCCGCCACGGTGCTCATCTTCGGGCAGGCAATCTGGGACCCGGTGATCCTTCTGTCGCAGTTTGAGAGCGCAGTCATCGTTGTGCTAGCGCTGCTCGCGCTCACAATTGCCACGCTCTCGACGAATATCGCGGCGAACGTCGTCTCGCCGGCAAACGACTTTTCCAACCTCTGGCCGAGGCGTATTTCGTTCAGAACAGGAGGCGTCATCACCGGGCTCATCGGGATCCTAATCTTTCCGTGGCGCCTCTACGGAGATCTCGGGCACTACATCTTTACGTGGCTGATCGGCTACAGCGCGTTATTGGGCGCAATCGCAGGCGTGATGTTGGCAGACTACTACCTGGTCCGTCGCCGCCGGCTCGACGCTGGGGAGCTCTACCGGGTCGACGGGGCCTACGCGTTTGGGGGATGGGGCTTCAACTGGCGAGCGATTGTGGCACTTCTAGCCGGAATCATCCCCAACATTCCGGGCTTTCTGCACAGCGCATCGAATGGCGCGATAGGCGTGCCCGAGATTCTGACCGTGTTCTACACGTACGCCTGGTTCAACAGCTTGGTGATCGCAGGCGTGACGCATACGGCGCTGAGTCGCCTGTTTCCGGTCGAGCAGACAGACGAACGGTTGGCGACAGAAAGTGCTCTCGGAGCGCCTGTTTCGCTACCCTCTGCCGGATCAGAGACATCGATTCATCTTGAGGATGGATAATTGACCCGAGTTGGCTAGATTCGAGGTACTGGCCCGACCATCGGGCCGCATCACCCTCACCAACCGAAGTACACATGCGTTTTCTACCTTCTCTGCTCGTGTTGTTGTTGATCGTCGGCTGTGCCAATGGTGACGACCAGACGTTCGATGACTTCGACGACCAGGAGATGACGGACGATCAGGAAACCGTCGACACCACAGACTGGACGGCTTCGCTCACCCCCAATGAGGGCTTTGAAGCCGTCAGCGCCTCTGCAAGCGCCTACGTGCAGGATGGCCAGACCTTCGTGTCTGCCAACCTGAGCGGCGCTGAGGCGGGTGCGACCCATCCCTGGCACATCCACGAAGGCTCCTGCGAATCCGGGGGCGGCATCTTCGGCGATGCGAATGCCTATCCCGCGTTCGAGGCGAATGAGGACGGCGAAGCATCCGCCGACGCCACGATAGACATGGCTCTGGAGGCGGGCCAGAACTATCACGTCAACGTGCACGGTGCACCTGGCGATCTCGGCACGATCGTCGCCTGCGGAGACCTGCACCAGCAGTAGAACAAATCGTGTTGGCACGGCCGACCGGCTCCTCGTGTGTCGGTCGGCCGCGTCGTATTGGCCAACATCCTTACAGCCGCAATGAGCGTGCAGTCGGCCCTAGAACTTCCTCAGATCGACTTCCAGCCGCAGCCCTACACGGGCCCCTCTCGCGAGGGGGTGATGGAAATGCGGCAGGCTCACGTGAGCCCGGTCATCTTTACGCTGTACCGGGAGCCACTCATGATCGTCCAGGGCCACATGCAGTACCTGTTCGACGACCAGGGACGACGCTACCTGGACCTTTTTGGCGGCATCGTGACTGTCTCCTGCGGCCACTGTCACCCGAAGATCGTACAGAGGCTGGAAGGGCAACTTCGAACGTTGCAACACGCGACTTCGATTTACCTCCACCCCAATCTCCCGACGCTGGCGCGTCGCATTTCCGACAAGCTACCTGAAGGGTTGGATGTCACGTACTTCGTCAACTCGGGGAGCGAAGCCGATGATCTGGCGCTCCTGATGGCGCGCCTCTTCACCGGCAACACCGACGTCATCGCGCTGCGCAACAGCTACCACGGCGGTGCCGGTTCGGCGCTGAGCCTGACGTCCCATCACACGTGGAAGTACCCATCGGTTCGCGCACCGTACATTCACCACGCAGCCAACCCGGACCCGTATCGAAGTCCCTTCCGCGGCACCCACGAGGAAATCGCGGAGCAGAGTGCCGAGGACATCCGCAACCTGATCAGGTACTCAACGCCGGGCAAGGTGGCTGCCTTTATCGCGGAGCCCATTCAGGGAGTGGGCGGCGTGACGCTCCCGGCCAGGAACTACTTCAAGCTCGCCTACGACGTGGTGCGAAAGCATGGCGGCCTGTGTATCGCCGATGAGGTCCAGACCGGCTTCGGACGCACAGGCGACCATTTCTGGGGATTCGAGAACTACGATGTCGTCCCGGACATCGTCACGATGGCCAAAGGTTTCGGCAACGGCGCACCGCTTGCTGCGGTGACTACGCGCCGCGAGATAGCTGAGGTGCTCACGCAACGCATCCATTTCAACACGTACGGCGGCAACCCTGTCTCCATGGCCGCCGGTCTGGCAGTGCTGGACGTCATCGAGGAGGAGGGACTTCAGGAGAATGCGCGCGTCAACGGAGCTCATTTCAAGAAGGGTCTCGAGCGACTTCGAGATCGACATTCGATCATCGGGGACGTGCGAGGTATGGGTCTAATGCTTGGCGTCGAGCTCGTGCTGGATCGTGAGACCAAGGAGCCGGCAAAGGCCGAGGCCGCAGCTCTGCTCGAGGAACTCCGAGAGCGAAGCGTTCTGATCGGGAAGGGCGGTCTCGATGGCAACGTGCTCCGCATCAAACCGCCGATGTGCATCAACAGAGGGGACATCGACTATGCACTGGACGCGCTCGATGGAGCGCTACAGGCTGTCGCGCGTTAGAAGGTGTGCCACTCGTAAATGGACTCGCCATTCCGATCGACATGACGCGTTTTGCAGCAGCACTCCTGATGGCCTCGTTCATCGCTTTCGCAGCGTGCGGCCCGGACGACGATCGTCCCCAACGACCCGCTCCCGAGACGGAGGCGGAGACCGCGCTTTCAGCATTCCAACTCGAGCACGGTATTGGAC
>JBJHBB010000218.1:0-4817 GCA_050485265.1 Rhodothermales bacterium
AACGACCATCATGGCCCTGATGGGGAAGGACGCAGCCCCCCGCTACGACTTCATCATGGACCACGCCGCCGAAGTTGAAGAACTCGACGTGTGATCCGTCTCATGTCCTTTGTCTCGCCACCAGGATCACGCCGGCCACGATCACCAGCGCGCCGACGAGCGTCCAGACGGTCGGGATGTCACCAAAGAAGATCATTCCCCAGGTAAAGGCGAACACGATCTGGAGGTAGCCTACGGAAGTCGCCTTGCCGGCCCGCTCGGTCTGCAGGCCTCTGGTGAGGAAGATCTGCGCGATCTGAGTGGTCACGCCTACACCTATGAGTAGCATCCACTCAGGACCGGTTGGCAGAAGCGCAGCAGGCAGCGCGAACGGTAGCGAGAAGAGCACGCCCAGCGCGCAGAACCAGTAAATCACCACCAGGTGATGGTCCGTCTGGCCCAGCTTCCTCACGAAGGTGTAGGCAGCGGCCGACAAGACCGCTCCGGTGAGCGCGGCCGCCACGGCCAGCGGTGGCAGGCTCGATCCCCCAAACAAGAACGACGGCTGCGCTACGAGGGCGACGCCAGTGAGGCTCATCACGGCTCCCGCCCACACCCAGCGCGAGGAGCGCTCCTTCAGGAAGTATGCCGCGATGATGCCGGTGAAGACCGGGCTCGTGTAGTGGATCGTGGTGACGTCCCCCAGCGGCAGCTCGACAACCGCATAGTAGAAGCAACTGAGGGCGACGAAGCCGAAAACCGACCTTCCTACGAGCGAACGTCGATCGACGCCTCGCACCGAGATGCGGGCCTGCCACACCATCAACTGCGTGATAACGAGCATTACGACGTAGCGCGCCAGCACGATCTGCATACTAGGCAACCGCTGCCCGGCCAGCTTCACGAAGAGGCTCATGAGGCTGAAGAACAGCGCCGCTCCAATCATGTACCGCACGCCGATCGGGATGGCGCGGACGTAGCGGTTGGCGTTGGCGGTGAGTTCGGTCACGACGGGGCGGGCTGGCCGAGCAACCCTCGCCGTTCACCTCGGTTCGGAGGCGCCCGTGAAGATCGGGGCCGTTCCGGCGCGCCTCGGTACCTTCAGGTTGACTCTCGATTCTGACTCATGCGCCGCAGCCTCCTGGTCGTTGTCCTCGCGTCTCTCGCTACCGCGTCCGTCGCGCAGCAGCAACCCTATCACGAGGTCCGGATCGAGGTCGCCGACCGAACTGCCGTGCAGGAGGTGGCGGCGCTCGGGGAGCTCGACCACTTCCATGTCGACCGAGAGTCTGTTCCGTGGGTCATCGAGGCTGTGATTGGGGACTTAGAACTCACCCGCGTGATGGAAGCTGGTTTTGGCGTCGATGTCGTGAGCCAAGATGTCGCAGCGCAGGTCGAGGCTCGCAGTGCACAGTGCCCGGCTTCCTTTCCCGACTTCGTGCCTGACGGCTTCTTCTACGGGTCGATGGGGTGCTATCCGACCCTGGATGAGACCATTTCGGCGCTAGACCAGATGCACGCCGCACGACCCGATCTCGTGAGCTATCGCGTGTCGATCGGGCAGTCTTGGGAGGAGCGCGACATCTGGATGGTTCGAATGACGGCCGCCGAAGACCCCGACGCCGTGCCGCAGGCGCTCTACACGTCCCTTCACCACGCCCGCGAGCCGCAGAGCCTGGCCGCCGTGCTGTACTTCATGTACTACCTGCTCGACGGCTACGGCACCGATCCCGAGGTGACGGCGCTCCTCGACAACCGCGCGCTCTACTTCATCCCCGTCCTGAACCCGGACGGCTATCTGCACAATCAGCTAACCAATCCGAGCGGCGGCGGAATGTGGCGGAAGAACCGCCGCAACAACGGCTCGTCGTTCGGTGTCGACCTGAATCGTAACTATTCGTATCAGTGGGGAGGAAGTGGATCGAGCGGGCTACCGTCCTCACAGACATATCGCGGCCCGAGTCCCTTCTCGGAACCAGAGACCCAAGCACTGAGGCTCTGGATGCACGGTCGCCAGATCGCTGGCGCGTACAACTACCACTCGTTCGGCAATATGTGGCTCCATCCCTGGGGATATGCCCCAGGGATGTACACGGCCGACCACGACGTGTTCACCGACCTGGGCGAGGAGATCACGCGCTACAACGGCCTTGTATTCGGTACCGCCGCCGACATTCTCTACAACGCCGACGGCACGTCCGACGACTGGATGTACGGCGACCAACTGGAAATCGGCAAGGTCTACGCCTGGACACCAGAACTCGGCACCTCGGCGGACCACTTCTGGCCGGCGCCGGAGCGAATCGTGCCACTGGCCGAAATGACCGTCCACCCGAACCTGATTCTCGCCTGGTTCGTGGGTGTGCATCCTCGTGATGTGACGCTGTCGGCGGTCGCGGAGGCCAATCACCACAACGGATTTCTCGACCCGGGTGAGGAGGGCGTCTTCCACGTCGCCTTCGACAACCTTGGCGTCGGAGCCATGGACGGCGCTCGTGCGCGCATTATCACGACTGAGCCACTTGCGGCCGACACAGGACCATGGAGCGAGCCTTTCGCCATCACCGAGAGATCGCACGTCGAGTTGCCGCCGCTCCTTTACACGATTCCTGCCGACAGTCCGCTCGGGCCACTCGACGGTTTCGCGCTCGAGCTGGAGCTCGAAGGAGGCCGCGCCGCGTTCGACCTCGGCCCTGTCGAGATCGGGACTCCCGTCTTCGCACTCAATGAGACGTTTGCCAGTTTTGGTGACTGGACCCTGAATCAGTGGGGGCCAACGACGAACGCCTCGACGCCACCGTTCGCCGTGACCGACAGTCCGCAGGGGAATTACCCCAACAACGTCATCAATACGCTGCGTCTGCGTCAGCCGCTGGACCTGTCCGAAGCCGATGAAGCCACACTTCGCTTCCGGGCCAATTGGTCGATCCAGGAAGGCCTCGACTACGTGCAGGCACGCGTGTCCACGAACAACAACTCGTGGACGGCCCTCGCGGGGAACCACACGTCGGTCGGTTCGGGTGAGGGTGTACAGCCCCTCGACCAACCGCTCTACGACGGCGTCCAGTCGGAATGGGTCAAGGAGGTAATCGATCTGAACGCCTACATCGGTCAGCCGAACCTGTATCTCCAGTTTCGAATGCAGTCAGGTCCGACTGGCACGGCCTCAGGCTTCGTTCTCGACGATGTTCAGGTGATCACGGGGTACATCAACGGAAGCGGCGCCGTGTCGACCGAGCCCGGCACCTCCCTTGACGAAGTCGTCCTCTACGTGCCGTACCCCAATCCGACGGGGAACGCCACGCACATTCGGTTCACGTTGCCCGAGCCAGGTGCAGTGACGCTGAACGCGTACGATGTGCTTGGGAGACGTGTGGTAACGCTGGCCGACGACACTAGGGACGCCGGATCGCACGTCCTGTCGTGGGATCTAAGAACGTCGAGCGGATCTGAGCTTTCATCGGGAGTCTATGTGCTCGTGCTCACCACAAACGGGACCCGGTCGACGCAGCGGCTGACCATCACGCGGTAGTGGCCGATGGCTGGGCCTTGCGGCCCATTCGCTTCGGGTTTCCCAGCAGAAGCACGATCGCAACTGCGGCCGCCACAGACAGCGAGGCGAGAGGCGAGGTGTCCGGCACATACTCGCTAGCGATGTTGCTGACGGCATGGAGGAGCACTGCCGCGAAGGCCACCCCGCCGGCCGCGTTGTAGAGCCAGGCGTAGATCGGCGATGCGATGACGAGCGCGATCAGAAACGCCCAGAAGGCGGGGCTGCCGGCACCGAGCCCCGCCTGGTACGTGCCGGCTACGATGAATAGCGGCAGGTGCCACGTCGCCCAGAAGACTCCGATCACGACTCCTGCCACCGCCACGGGCATCTGCCGCTGGAGTGCTTCCTGCGCATATCCACGCCAGCCGGGTTCCTCAAGCGCTCCGAATACCGCACCCACGAGCACGAACGCCGCAGGACCTGCGCGGAAGGCAACCGCAGACCGCTGGTCGATGAGATTTGGCACGAGTATCACCACGAGGACCAGGATCGCGACCCCCACCCACCATCGCAGGGGGAGGGTCCGCGGGTCCAAACAGCGGCGTACGAAGCCGGTCGCGGACGTGTCGAGGCCGGCATCCCAGAATCCCGCCCGTACCAGGATCGCGGCGACGATGATCGGTCCGAGTCCACCGACCACCATCAGCAAGACGGTCGGAAACGAAAGCCAGGGTCTGCCCGAAAGTGCTGCCAGACCGATGAAGGTCCAGGTCCAGGCAATCGCGCCGAAGAGAAACAACCCCGGCGCTGGACCTCGGCCCACTGGTACATCGCGCCTCATGTGTCGCCCGTTAGTGCGTCCTTGTGATTGCGGATGTGATTCTGGATCGCGTCTCGAATCGCCTCCTGCTCGACGACCATCACCAGGTGGCCACCGTGATCGAAGCTCATCAACTGCGAGTGTGCGATCGTTGATGCGGCAAAGGTGGCGTTCTCGTAGAGTTGCAGCAAATCATCCTTCGCGTGGATGATGAGCGTGGGCGCGGCGATCACGCCGATGCGGTCTCCGGGAAGCTCGGCCCCATTGTCGAACACGACGCCCGCGTGCCGAATCGAGACCGGGTTCATCTCGTTGATGATGCGATCGACGAGTACCCGCTGGTCCCGGGTGAGCGAGGCCACGACTTCTCGATCCGCTCCCATCAGGCCCATGAACGCCCGTCGAAAGACCTTCGTAGACGCCCAGTACAGCCAGTCGTACCGATAGATCGACACGAGCATGTTGCCCTTTCGATCGGCGGCCTTCTGATCGACAGCACCTGTCGCCGACACGCCGCATGAGACC
>JBJHBB010000219.1:0-4799 GCA_050485265.1 Rhodothermales bacterium
GGTGATCACCGTATCGCACCCCACCTTCGTACAGAACTGAAGCGAATCGTCAAGCAGCGATAGGTCCCCGAGCCAGCCAGCCCGATCGTTCGCCTCACCCTCGAAGAGCCCCGGCTCGATCGCGACAACGGCGAGTTCATCCAGCGACAGCCGATATTTCACCTTCGGGAGGTTGAGGTCCGGCACCCGCGCACCGTCCAACGTTCGAAGCACAATCCCCTCGAATCCCCACAGAAGAGTCAACTTGCTCGCTCTAGCGAGGTCCTGGGTGATGGTGTCGGAATACCAGGCTAGGGTCATGATGGCCGAATCAGCGCGAGGACACCGCACGTCGGGTAGGGACATCAGCTGCTCTGCGCGCGGCTAAGATCGATGCCTCGGCGAGTTGGAAAGCCGCGCCGACTGGTAGGGGTCCTGATCCATCAATCCGCCGCGGGGAGTCGGTCGAGATAACCTCCATCGGTATTCCGGCCTCCGCCCAGCGTGCTCTTGTAGTCGCGACGCCTGTGGTGTCGTGGGTGACGACCAGGACACGTTCGATTGCATCCAGCGACCAAGTTGGGCGCTGCAAGAAGTCGCTCGCACCTGTGGCCCCAGTCCGCGGGGGCGACCACAAGGCAACGCCAATACTGGCTCTGGGATGCGGACCCCAGCGAGCCTCCGCTGCGAGAAGGCGAGCCGCCTCGAGCACCGCAGCACCACCCGGTGAGTTCAGATCTGCGGTAAGCAACACTAGGCGGTCGACGACCGTCGCGTCCCTTCCGGTCACATACCCCACCACGTGGCCCACATCACCGGAAGCCCTTCGTAGAAAACGCTGTCGCAGTGACCCGACGTCGTCGCCCTCGACGTGAACCAGAAAGGACTCGGTGAGGGCGGGCTGCAGTCCGGCCTCGCGGAGCCGGTCTACGGCATAGGCTACTTTTCTGGCCGTCGACTCACGGTCAGGAAGTCCCTCCGCACTGATGAGGCGATTCATGTGTGCCGCCACGGTGGCCGTGGACAGCGGTCGATCGACCCCGCGAGGTGATCCACACGCTGCCACTAATAGCAGTGCTGCAAGGCTCAAGCAAACCGGCGACAATGTGCGCATGCGTGGAAAACGAAACGGGCCGCCCGGAAGTTTTCCGGACGGCCCGATGAGGACTCAGGTCCTGAGCCAGTGGCTCGACTAGAAGCCGTACGTCAGCGCGACGGTGAAGCCGCGGTTGGTGACCGGCTTGAAGTTGCTACCGCCGAGCGACAGACCGTAGTCGGCAAACTCAGAGTTCAGCGCACCACGGACCGAGATGCCGACCGGCAGTGCTGCCGGCTGCAGGTTCAGGTACGGTGCGATCGAACCCTGGTGACCCGCACCAGGCATCTCGTTCTGAGCGTGGATGATCGCGGCCAGGCCAAGCTCGACCCAGCTGATCATGACGCCAGCACCCATGTTGAACACAACAAGGTGATGATCATCGGTGCCACCGGGCACGTCCGCATTATCCTGCAGCATGAAGTAATCGATGCCGCCGAACAGGCGCAGCCAGGTACGAAGGTGGTCGAAGTTGGCTCCGACGAAGATCGCGTCGCGGTTGGTGCCGGAAGCCGTGACCGGGTTTTCAGCGCTTGGGTTGTCGCCGGTGTAGATGTAGTACCCACCGTGCACACCAAGTACGCTGCCCATAGCCTGCGCGTAGATCTTGACGCCCTGCATGCCGAAGCCGCTGTCGCCAACACCGTCAACGTCATTGGAAGCCAGGTTGAGCTTGCCACCTACACCGAAGCTGAAGTTCGGATTGTTGATCAGGTTGACCTGTGCACCGACGAATGCGCGCTGAGCAGTGAGCTCCGGGCCGTCGACCGTGCCGCCGCTGGGCGTGTAGTACTCGTCCACCTGCGCCCAACCATAGCCGGCCCAGAGCTGCAGGAAGCTGGCGCTGGGCTGACCGTAGGCGTACGTGTCGTTGACGATGACTTCGTTGTCGTTCTCGGCCGCGAAAAGGCCGACGGCAGCCTCTGTACGAGGCGCCGGGTCGTCGCCTTGCGCGGGGGCTACGATCTCGCCGGTGCCGAGAGAGCCTGCGAGAAAAGCCGCGAGTGCCAAATGGAGCATGGGATGTCCTCCGTGAGTGGTAGAAACGGGGTGTCTAGAAAGGGAAAGACTTGAGGTGGTTGCAAAGAACGCGTTGTTAGCGTCTTTGCCGCCCTCATAATCGTTGCACGGGAGGGTGTTCCTGTGAACGCCCTAAAAGTACGCAAGAGCCTGCATAACGTGAACGTCCGTCGCGTAACAGGCGACAAAATGATACTCGATACGACGATACGATGCCGTGATACGAGTTAGGCCGCCCACTAGATCATTTCACGTAAGACCTAACGCAAAAAGGGGGAGGCGTCCGCCACACGCCTCCCCCCTCGAACCGCGCCTTACGGGGCGCGTCAGGCCGCGAGGCCCTGAGTAGTTGTTACTGCCCGCCCGCCCGCGCGTCGCGGTAGCTGCGCTCGGGGTTGGACGGGTCGATCAGACGAAGGTCGTCGCCGGCGCCCGGCTTGAAGCGGTCGAGGCGTCCGCGAACGTCATCGCGCTCCTGCTGGTAGATGTTCGTCGGGAACGGTCTGCCGGCGCGGGCCCGCAGCGGATCCACCACCCGCGCCTGCAACACGATCAACAGTTCTTTCTGAACGGTCGTCTTCTGCTGGTAGGAGAAGAAGAAGCGCAGCAGCGGGATGTCCTTGAGAATCGGAACCCCCTTGCGGAAGATCGCCTCCTCGGTCGAGAACAGGCCGCCAATAACCGTCTGCTCGCCGTCGAGTAGGAGGACCTGCGTCTTGGTCTGGTTCTTGTCGATGGTAATGCCGGATGAGCCGGGCCGTCCAGACGACTTCTCGACCGTCACATCGAGGTGGATGAACTCGACAGGGTCTGACCCGGGCTCGGCCATGTCCGACGCATCAGCGACCAGCGTCGGCCGCACGTCGATGATCACGCCCGTAGCGATGTACTGCGTGATCGTGTTGCCGGCGAAATCCTGCAGCGTGATCGGAATGTCACTGCCGCTCTGAATGCGTCCCTGCTCGCCACTCTGTACCGTGACGCTCGGGCTGGCGATGGTTTCACCGACGCCGATCGACTCGAAGTAGCGGAAGAGTCGATTCAACTCGGCAAAGTCGATACGGCTCGGTCCCTCGATCACGTCAGAGAAGCTGTCGAAGAACGATTCCGTGTTGAGGAACAGGCGGAGTTGCTCGGACTGGCCCGTGCCGGTGCCACCCGTTGCACCGCCGGTTGCGCCGCTCCCGGAGGCAGATCCTGTGCTACCAAAGATGGCCGCCCAGTTGGTGCCCTCCTCACGAAGCCGGTTGACGTTGAGTTCGAAGATGTGCGCATCGATCCGGATCTCGCGCGAGGCCGCCGTTGCCGGAAGCTGTGCGCGAGCCTCTCCGCGCGACGAAGCACCGTCGGTGCCGACCGCTCGCGCACCACTTCCCTCATTTCGGCGCTCCTCGATGATGAAGAAGCCGTCGGTCTCCCGGAAGGTCAGGCCGCGCATCTCCAGAACGAGCTCAAACGCATCGATGAAGTGCATCCCCGCGATGCTCACGCCGATCGGGTTCGCGCGACCCTCCGGGTCCACGATCAGCTTGCCCGTCACGCGCTCAAACGTTGGGTTGAGCAGCGCCAGAAACTCGCCGAACGGCGTGTCAGGCAGGAAGGACACGAGGTGGTCCTGCGGGATGTACGCCCGGTACTGTCTCGTGCTGGGCGTCGGATTGACGATCTGCGCCAGCGAGGGCGCCGCGCCACCGAGGAAGATGAGGAGCGCGCCCACTAGGGCAGGCGTCCACGGTCGAGAATGAAGCATGGGGATGGTCATGGCTGTGGCGGTTGCTCGTTCGTTGCGCTGATGCGGTGATGAGCCACCGCGCGCGGCAAGTTTGAGGTCAGTCCTGGTCTACTTCTTCTGGTTGGGCGCGCATGCCCGGGAAAGGACGGATTGCAAGGCCCCGCTCGGGCTGGATGAGCCCTTCTTCCGAGCGGAGTTCCGCCGGATCGGACAGCGGCATCGGCTCGCTGCCGTACTGCCGCAGGTACTCGGGCGTGCCTGGTTGTGGTGGCGATGGACGCATCTGTCGAGGCGTCGTAAGCGGTGCCAACTGCACGCGTCCGATCGCCTGGCGGTAGCGCTCGCCGGTTGCGAGTTCAACCTCTACGCGCTCGCGTATACCGCCCTTGCTCAGGTCGGCCACGATGCGGGCGCGCTCAGAGTCCACGGTCGTAAGCCGACCGAGGTATACGCGACCGCCTTCGTGGACCGTGCGTCGGCCAGATGCAGTGCGAAAGACGGCACCGCTGCCAACCACCGACACGAGCTCGTCCTGCTCGACATCGATCAGGTTGTCCGTGTTGGGTGGCAGTTGGGCCAGAATCAGCGGATAGAACGGATTGTCGACCGGCTGGCGCGCGGGCAACACGTGGTCTGGTACCGTGATAATGCTGTCGGGAGCACTCATCCCCTCCACGCCGCCGAAGTAGGCCTCGAGCGTCATCGAGAAGTCGACGAGCTGCATGTGGCGCGGAACGCCGGTAGCGGGGTTGGGCTCGTCGTGCGTGACCTCGCGGACGCTCAGGTCGTTGACCTTATATAATCCGCGTCCGTTCTCGACCTCCCAGATGAACCCGTAGAGCGCCTCGAAGAAGCCGCGCCCGCGAATGTCGTACGACAGGATCGAGAACCCGTCGCGCCGAATCACGCCACCCAGCGAGACGTCGAACGACTGGTAGCCGTCCCTGGAGGGGCGATTCAAGTAGGAAACGA
>JBJHBB010000220.1:0-4793 GCA_050485265.1 Rhodothermales bacterium
CGATCAGTCCCTATATAGACCTCAGCTACGTCAAGCGAAACTTCGGGAGCATCAGCTACCGTGCGCCCGCCGACGCCACGATCCCCCGCGAGTGGCCGCGCGACATGGACCTCTCCGCGCTGCAGCTCGGGGCGGGCATCCAGTTCGACATCTCGCGCCGTGGGCCTTCGTCGGCTTCGGGAAGTGAATAGCTCCGCCGGAAGGGTTCTCGCGCGCCGATGTGGGGAGGTGGGTGAGCGCAGGCTCTCCGGTTCGTCGTAGTCGTTGGCTCCATGCTCACCGATTGCGATGGCTCACCTCACCATCACGAATCCCCAGCGGCGTTCAGTTCGTCGATTCGGGCGCCGTGCTCGTCGAGCTGCCAGTGCAAGCACACGTCTTCAGCGGTTTTCCGCAGGCGAAGGTCTCCCCGAGGTCGGGCGGCGCCCGCGAGCCCCCATTTCGAGCCCCATCCAACTCGGCGGATCGCTAGCGGGGAAGCTCCCCTTGGAAGCCTCCTCGACGGGATCGAGGGGGACCGTCGGTGGGTTTTTTGCCGGCGGCGGGTCCTCGCGGGCTGTCCTGGAAGGGAGATCGTTCGGTTTCATGAGTCCTCAGGGTTTGCGGCCGTCGGTTTCGTCACGAAGACGCCATAGAGAGACAGCGTTCAGGAGTGTCGCTCACCTCCGGATCACGCCACACGCAAGCGCGTCGTAGGGCTGTCTCCTCTCCGATTAACTCCTCATCCCAGCCGGAGGCTCCGCATGAACATCGCGATCATCGGGAACGGCGACGTGGGCGGCGCGCTCCGCCGGGGGCTTCAGAAGGACGACCATCAGGACGAGGCCGCCGGGGGTGAACCCGACCGCGTCCCCGAGCTCGGCTTCGACGCCGTAGACGCAGGGCCACTCGAGAACGCGAGGCGCATCGAGCCGCTTGCGGCCCTCAGCATTCAGCTCGGCTACGCGATCGGATCGGGGACGGAGATCGGCTTCCGGCTCGCGGCGTGATCATCTACCTGCTGGACCTGCTCGGGGTGACCGTCTTCGCCATCAGCGGGGCGCTCGCAGCCGGGCGGAAGAGTCTCGACCTCCTGGGCGTGATCGTGATCGCGGTGGTTACCGCGATCGGCGGGGGCACCCTGCGTGATCTGCTCCTGGACCGCCACCCGATCTTCTGGATCGCCGATCCGACGTATCTGATCGTCATCTGCACCGCGGCCCTGCTCACCCTGGTGTATGTCCGACTCCGACATCCGCCTGGGAACTGGCTACTGATCGCGGATGCCCTCGGACTGGCCGTGTTCACCATCATCGGCGTGCAAGTCGCCGAAGCTGCCGAACTGTCGCCGGTGATCATCGTCCTCATGGGAACGATGACTGGTGTCGCAGGCGGGGTCATCCGCGACGTGCTATGTGCTGAGGTGCCGCTCATCCTCCGCCGCGACATTTACGCGTCGGCCGCGATCGCGGGCGCAACACTTTACCTGGTCCTGCAGGGAGTCGGTGTTGCGCCGTCCGTTGCTGCCATTATCGGAGTGGCTGTCGTCATAACACTGAGGCTGCTCGCGATTCTGCGGGGGCTGCGGTTGCCGGTGTTTCGCCTGCCGGAGGAGCCGAGGTAGGCCGCTTCCCGGTCCGGCCGCATTCCGCAATGATCGCTCGGCGCGCCAGTACGTGATCGCTGATGTTCACGAAGCGGAAGCCAGGTTCGGCACCGTCATTATTGTCACACTTCTCGGAGGCAGATCGTGAATCACTCATTCGCACTTGTGAGCTTCCTCCGCTCGGACGATGCGTCCTTCATCACGGGCGGCTACTATCTCGTTGACGGGGGATACACGACCGTGTAGAGCATCACGCCGGCACGTCTGAGCGACGAAAGCGCTCGCCGCCCTTCGACGCAAGTAGCCGGAGGAGGATGCCTGTGGTTGATCGAGTCGTAGAGTCGGTCGCCCAGTCCCCCCAAGTTCAATGGCTTCGGGACGCGAGAGCGAGTCTTTTCAGGTGTCGGCCAATTCCCGTTCCGAGGACGGTACGCTAGCACGGAGGGGAGCAGCGTCGACCGGACAGACATGGGGCGTTACCGCCTCGCCGGGAGGCGCTTTCGCGGCCGCAGAGAGCGGCCGCGGGCTAATGGTTAGCCACGCGAGACCTCCGCCGGCGACCGACACCGCTGCCATCGCGATCGCTGCGATAGGGAATCCGTCCGCCATGGCAGAAGGCTCATTAACCGCCTCACCCGTGAGGCCGGCAATGGCGGGGAAGATCGCGACCGCCAGGAGTTGCGCGGTGCGGGACACGGCGTTGTTGATGCCAGAGGCCGTTCCGGCTCTGCCTGCCGGCGCAGCCGCGAGCACCGTTGCGGTCACTGGCGCCACGGTGGCCGCAAGTCCGAGGCCGAACACCACCAGTGCGGGCAGGATCCCAGTCCAGTACCCAGCGCCCGGGGCGATGCGGCTCATGAGCACAAGGCCCGCGGCGAGTAAAAGCGGACCTACGGTGAGCGGGGCACGCGCACCTCTGTGCAGCGCGAAGTCCCCGGTGCGTGAGGAGAGCGTCAGCATGAGGATCGTGATGGGAAGCAGCGCCGCACCGGCCGCCAGCGCCGAGTACCCCAGGGCCACCTGAAGGAAAACCACGAAGAGGAAGAAGACGCCGCCGAGCGCGGCGTACACGACGAAGGTGACGAGGTTTGCTGCCGCGAACTGACCGTTCGCGAACATATCCAGCGGCACCATCGGGGCCGCAACCCGCTTCTGGATGACGAGAAATACGACGAGCGCGACCGCTCCCAGCGCAAACGCCGCCACCACCGGGCCAGAAGCGAACCCGAGCGGCGGCCCCTGGATGAGCGCAAACGTCAGCGCCCCGAGCCCAAGAAAGACAGTGGCGGCGCCCCCAAGGTCGAGGCGCCCATCGCGATGCGAGGGGATCTCAGGCACCCGCGTCGCTGCGATCCACACGACCACCACCGCAGGCGGCACACTCAGGAGGAAGACGGCACGCCAGGAGCCGAGATCTACTAGCCAGCCGCCCAGAAGAGGCCCGAGCGCCGCTGCGATTCCGCCGAGTGCCGCCCACAATCCGATGGCTCGCCCGCGGTCTTCGCGCCGGAATACCGACTCCGTGATCGCCAGGCTTTCCGGCATCAAGAGCGCCGCGGCTGCGCCCTGCGCGACCCGGAAGCCGATCAGCCATTCCACCGTCGGCGCGAAGGCGCAGAGCACGGAGGTAAGGCCGAATGACACGGCGCCGGTAACGAAGATGCGCCGGTGCCCGTAGCGGTCTCCTAGCGCACCGCCAATCAGGATGAGCGCGGCCAGCGAGAGGAGGAAGCCGTTCAGCACCCACTGGAGCTCCGCCGTGCCGGCCTCCAGGCCCTCTCCGATGGCCGGGAGGGCCACATTCACCACCGTGGCGGTGATCATTGTGACGGCCGATCCCGTCACAGCGGCCGCGAGCACCCAGCGCCCGGCCGGTGTATCGAGGGCCACGTGGCCCGCCCGCGAAAGATGAGCCTCCGACCCACCGCTGCTCAACGACCTGGTCCTCATTCCTGCATTGGCGTCGCACCTGTTGTCCGGCGAAACGGAGAATAGCGAATTGCCGATCGGGTGCCATACGAAGGCGACATAGGCGACTGACCGTGGCTACAGCGAAAGTGACGGGATGGCCGTGGTCGTAGTTCTGAGGCTACTGGCCCTCCTGCGGACGGCCTCGCCGTCGTGACCGCTGGGGCGGATGCTCCGTCCTTTCGGACGATTCGGAACTTCCTACTTGACAACGCGTGTTGCCAACACGTATCCTATCGCCATGAGCCAGACGCTCCAGTACGAACTCCGCCAGACGAAGCCGTTTCCGAGCCTCGAGGCAGAGGCATTTCTCAGCGTCGCCCGCACGGCGGCATTGCTTGGGAATGAGTTCGCCGATGTACTCAAGCCGTATGGCTTGACATCGACGCAGTACAACGTGCTGCGAATCCTGCGCGGAGCGGGCGAGGCGGGTCTCTGCCGGCACGAGGTAGGCGACCGACTCGTGACGCCGGTACCCGACGTGACGCGCCTGCTCGACCGCCTAGAGGCGGCCGGCCTGGTGGGGCGCGCCCGCGACCCGGAGGACCGCCGGCAGGTCAGGGCCCGCATCACGCCCGAAGGCCTCCGCATTCTGGCCGAACTCGATGATGAGCTAACGGCTCATCACCGCGAACAGCTCGGACACCTCAGTGGCGAGCAACTTCAAACGCTCATCGACCTGCTCGCCGCCGCGCGCGAGAGGAGTTGAGTTTTTTTCTGCTAATCCGTGTTCCCAACACGCAACCTCTACAGGATTCATGGCTGAACTAACAGTGGCGCGCTCTCGGCAGGCCCAAGCCAACGTCGGCACGCTAACAAGTACCCGATTCGCGCCCGTGGCGCAGGCGATCATGCGCGTGGGTGTCGGGCTGCTCTTCATGCAGCACGGCGCTCAGAAGCTGTTCGGAGTGCTCGGTGGGCAACAGGTCGAGCTTCTCTCGCAATACGGCGTGGCCGGAGTGCTCGAGTTCTTCGGCGGCGCCCTTGTGGTCCTAGGACTCTTTACCCGTCCCGTCGCGGCCGTGCTGGCGCTCTTGATGGTCGTCGCGTATGCCATCGCCCACGCTCCCGTGGGCGGCCTGCCGATTCAGAATGGCGGCGGACTGGCGCTTCTGTTCGCGCTGATTTTCGGCTTCCTTGCCGCCAGCGGGGCGGGCGCGTGGAGTCTCGACGGCCGTCTGCGCACACGCTGAGGTTCGTCTCTCATCTCGAACTCTAACAAACCAACGACATGCACACC
>JBJHBB010000221.1:0-4782 GCA_050485265.1 Rhodothermales bacterium
CGGGCCGATCCAGCGGGATCAGATCCGGGGGAGGGGCTATGCGTTCTAGGCGCTTGGGACTCGCGATCCTCGCCCTTCTATGCGGCGCGGCCATGGGGCAGCCACATGAGGAGCTGGATGAGTACGAGGAGCTCGAGGCGCTGTCCCAGGCCCAGATGGAGGCCTACATGGATCAGGCCAGGGCGCTGGCTCAAGGTTTGGCGCCGGATCGAGACATGCAACCGCTCGCGGCGGAAACGGCCCGGATGGCGCGAGGGCAGCTCGGCGAGGCGACCGTAGACCTTGCCGGCCTGGTGGAGGCATCCCGGCACGAGGTTGGCGAGCGCGACGGGAGCTTGGTGATCACGATATTCGTGTCACGCTCCTTGGGACCGCAAACGCTTCTCGAGATCTTCGACGACCTCCGGCATCACGCGAACGCCCGGGCGGTGTTTCGCGGCGTTGCCGATGGGCAGAGGCTGGGGGACGCGATCAGGGAGATCCATGCTATCGCGTCGCCCGACGCGGACGGGCGCGTGCCCCACGTCGAGATCGACCCCGTGGCCTTCTCGCGTCACGGCATTGCGGCGGTACCCGTGATGATCGCCGAGCGCGACGGGCAGGTGCTCGTGCGGGTCGACGGCGGCACCAGCGTCGAGTTTCTACTGCGAACGCTCGAGGAGCTCGAGGAGTATCCGGGCAACCGCCGGCGGATTCGCGTGGGGAGCCTGGAGGACGTAGCCGAGGAAGACCTGATCGAGGCCGCCAAGGCGCGAATCGCGAGCCTCGACATGGACGCCCTGCGTTCGGATGCGTTGGACCGTGCGTTCTCCCGCCTCGCCGCGACGGGCACGACGTTCCCGGTCGCGCGGGTGCACCGCAGCCGAATCATCGATCCGAGCATCGAGGTGGCGGCTCCCCGCGAGCCGCAGGACGACCACCTGAGCGCCTACGTAGCGGCGGGCACGAGAATCAATCCGCTCGACGTGCAACCGTTCACGCAGGTGCTCGCCATAGTCGACCCGACCTACGAAGGGCAGGTCGTGACCGCGGAGGTGGCCCTCGGGCAGCATCTAGCATCGCATCCCGGTCGGCGCGTCACGTGGATTGCGACGCGGCTCGACACCGAAGCCGGCTGGGAGGGTCTCGCGGCGCTCGAGGATCGGCTCCGCGCGCCCGTGTACCTGATCGACCAGCGCATCACGGCACGGTTCGCGATCGAGCGAGTACCGTCGCTCGTATATGCCGAGGATCGACGCTTCGTGGTCGAAGAGATTCCCGTCGAGGGCATTCGGGACGAATCGGGACGGGAATGAAAGAACGTCCACCCCTCCCGTTGCCCAGCCTCAATCCCGCTAGGCGGCCGGCGTCACGAAGTCGTCGCGCATTCGGAACGCCGCGGACGAGCCGTTCTCAACCAAGACGTCGAGGAGGAAGAGGACGGCCTCGCGTGTGCGCTGGTTCTTCTTTAGCTCCAGGGGTCTGCCGTACACGCGCCGCTGTAACAGAACCTCGAGCAAGAATACCGTATTGCTCAACGCCAGCATTTCAAGCGCCTTCCCGCGCTGGATAGTCTGGGCGATCCGGACGAAAGCCTCCGGAAGAGATCGTTCGCCGATGTGATACAGGAAACGGAGATAGTTATCGAGGACGATCGAGGTTGCAGGTAATGCTTCGAACAGCGCATCCACATGGTGCGCGTAGCCCTCGAGGCTTCGCCAATGCCTGACGTTATCCTTCCACCACATAGTCAGGAACATGGCAGCCAGCATCTCGCTGCCTGTCGGATGTTCTCGACCGAGCCACCGCACCCACGCCGCGGTTTTTGCCTTCTCGGCGAACAGTCCCCACAGGTACCAATACTGATGCGTGTTTGGATTGCTGTCCTCCAGGCTGGTCAAGCCCTGAACGACCCAATGGACCTCACGATCGTGTTCGTCAACGGCATCGAGTATCGGACGAAGGACACGCGCGGCATTCTCGGCGGTTGTTCGCATTGCGAATCGCTGTATGCGATCAGCTATGGCTTGTTCGGCCTCGAAGTGTCGGCGGTCGCCACCTCGGTTGTCCGAGTTCCAGGCATTGACTAGCGCGAGGCTTGCCCTCTCGAAAGCGGCAACGCTGAGTGCGTCTTCTGGAACGAATGCGAAGATCGTCAATATCCGGGCCATCGCATCCGCTGCCGAGTGGCCCTCCAAGTTCAGCTCAGTGTGTGCATCGTTGGCGATGCCGTCGGCCAGCCAGAAACGTTTCCGCACCTCCTGAGTCGCGCTGGCGAACAAGCCCTCGACCTCGCCGGGCCCCCAAGGCCGCCGGCGCGCGTTTTCCCAAACCTGCTCGGTCAGAGTGGCTTCGGCCGCGATTGCGTTTACGCAACGGAGAGCGGTCGCCCGATCCGCAGTCCACACCTCCGCGTTAACGCCCAATGTTGCGAACCATCGGACCTCGTCCACAGGATGTGTCATCGCGGCGGCCAGTGCCGCGCGCACTTTTGAAAGCATGGGCTCTGAAACGGTCCGCGTCAGAAGCAACGCCATCACCGAGGCGCACGGGCGATCCGCGGCCATATCGTGTCGTTGCACCCGTTCTATATGGTCCCAATTGTTTGCCTGCCGCATGACCTCCGAACAAGCCACATTACTGCACCACTCGCGTTCCTCATCAGACATTATCTCCCAGTGGTCGCGGATGCAGACGGCAACAACAACGCCCGGACCATTTCGGCCGCCAATACCATCGTCGCTGTCTCGATCGCGAGTGCGCGCTTGAGTGAGCCTGTCACGCCAAAGCCCTGCCTCCTCGGCGGTCGCCTCTCGTTTGAAAGCCTTGACACCCCACATCCACAGGCCGAGGGCGTCGTTCAAGACCCCGTGTTTCGCCGCACTCTGTTCAACCATGGCTTGTAGATCGGGGTCTGTGATCTTCGGCTCCAGCCGGACATACGCTTTGCCCGAGTCGTTTCCGGACGCATCTGGCGGTGCCTCGATCGTCTCCGACACCTCGTACTGCCGAAGATCCATTCGCTGAATTGCCAGCTGCCAGACGAGCTGGGACTGATCACGCTTCTTCCGCTTGGGCAGCGCCGCCAGGTGCCTGTCCAGGATCGCATGCACGCGGGCGGCCAGCGGCCCGACTTGAAGGTTTGCGATCGCCCATTCGAGGTCGTGTTGACGGTGTGGCAGATTGTTCGCCGCTTCCCGTTCCTCCCGATATATCTTCTTTTCGGCTTGAAGCTCTGGAAGCATCTTATTGAGGGATGATGCCTGGCTCTCGCGCGCCATCCGTTCGCGATCAAGCCGAATGAAATCCGGTGCGGCCAGGAGCGCTAGCAAGGTTTCGCCCGCCGAATGCGGATAGGCGACCGCGACGCTCGCCACAACAGCAGACAACGAGCCTGACTGACTGCCGCGCAGAATCTTCAACAGCACTCCGTCAAGGTAATCAGTTTGCGTCTGGGCCAATCCCAATAACCACTTCTCCAGCGCCATCAGCATTGATTGAAACGCGTAGGGGCTGACGGATGTGCCGCGATAGGCTTGCCACAACCTCGCGTTGGTCCACTGTTTCTGCTTCACGCCGTCAGCAAATGTCAGGTCGATTTCCACTGCCGGCTCTAGTGGATTGCCCACACGAGGATGCACGTACCAATCGATGCTGTGGTTGAAGACTTTGAAGTAGAGTTCGAGGCCTCTTTCGGGGTGGTGCTGCAGAAGCGAAAACCACGGTCCCCGCAAGGCACTGGCCGGAAAGAAATCACTACGCAAACCGCCTGTGAATCCGAAATGGATGTCGACGTCGTAGGAGAATCCGCGATAGCGGTCCCTGCGGAGTGCTTCCTCCGAGGCGAGGAGGTAGTCGGCCGCTATAGCACACACGAGACCAGGCAAGTCTCTTGCCGCATGCGCGCCCTCCATTCCTGTATACAGAAGGTCCTGAAATTCTTTCGCAACGCGGTCAGGTTGGGCCGCGTCTTGGTCTTCGTCCTCCTCCGAATGGGTGCCGCGCAATACGGATTCGAACTTTGCCGGATCAGCGCTCGGAATCTTCGCAATCACCTTGAGGAGACGGCTGCGGGCATCGTCCGTGCGGTAGCCGCGAAGGTCCGGCAACAGTGCGTACGCGATTCCGGCGATGAACTCGGCGCCGTCCGGTATCGGCACGCGCCAACTTACCGTGCGCACGGCGTCTTCGATGAGCCCCAACAATAGTAGGCGGTCCTCTGTCGTAAACTGCTGCAAGTTCTCGCGCACGAGCTTAAGCACGGTGGTCCATGCAGGACCGTCCGGCACATTGAAAAGCGAGCCATAGCCACTCGCACCCCGCAGCCATTCCGGCGTCGCTACGCACGCCACGCGCAGCAGATGAATGACGCGTTTCAGAACGGAACCGCTCCTTGCCAGAAGTTGCGCCTCGTGCCGGATCAACAGGTCAGGCGCCAGCGGCGCCCGAAGCAGCGAGACGAGTGTGTCGTCGCGAAACTGCGCAGTCGCACCGGTGTCCGAAGTCGCGGTTGCAAAAAGGCGATCCGCAGCCACCGGCTCTCGCTCCAGTAGCTCCGCGATCCACTTTCGATACGAGCGGCGAATCGCCGGATGGTTGCCGATCGCTGCGGAGAGGTCCGGGAGCGATTTCGAATCAGCAAGATGCAGTTCGTCTAGCCAGTGCAGGATTGCCCAATCCTCCAGGACGTCGTGCGCGGTCGCCACCAGTCCGGGGTTGCCTTCGGGCGAAACGATGAGGGAATCCCGCCGCAGGCTAGCAATGGGCTCCGGATCCAGATCGTTGACGGGGACGTATTCGGAG
>JBJHBB010000222.1:0-4773 GCA_050485265.1 Rhodothermales bacterium
CCTCTGCCCAGAGCGCGAGCGCGACGATCGCCGCCACCGCGACGCTGCCCGCGAGCGCCGCGGCGGCGAGGGCGGGGGCGGCATCGCGGGCGCGCCAGTCTGGCGCCGTGGGATAAACGCTGCCCGGCAGCGGGAAGAGGCGGCCGAAGAGGAGCGCGATGGCCGTCAGCGTCTTCTCTCCGCCCGACAGCTGGGTGATGGCGCTGGGCTTCTTGCCCTTGGGTCGCGCGCGAATCTCGATGTCGTCCTCGAGCGGGTCGTCTCCGGCCAGCAGGATGTCCGCTGTCGCGTTCTGTCCGAAGAGGTCGGCGAAGAGCTTCTGAAAGGCCTCGCGGACGGCTCCGAACGTGTCTTCGAATCGCTGACGGGCCGTGGCGTTAATCTCGCGGATCGTCGAGCGTAAGGAGGTCTCTGCTTCCTCCAGGTCACGCTGCTGCGACTGCAGAAAGTCGAGCCGCTCCTTCTCCTCCTCGTAGGAGTGGAGAGCTAGCTCGTTGACGGCGCCGAGATTGCGAATCTGCTCACGCAAACGCGGTATTTCTTCCCGGGCCTCTGCGCTGTCGAAGTCGGGATCTACCGGTGCCAGTTCCTCGGCGTTGAGCCCGTACTCCGTCTGGAGTCGATCGGTGAGCGTTTCCTGCCGGGCCTGGAGGTCGGCCAGGCGGAGCTGCGCGGCGCCCTGTGCGTCCCGCGACTCTTCGCGGAGGCGGCGCAAGTCACGCAGCAGCGTCTCCGAGTCCGAAATCGCGGATCGCAGTTCCATCGTCGCCGCCTCGGACGCGTTCACGGCCTCGGTCAGGCCCTCGAGTGCATTACGAAGGTCTGCGGCGCGCTCGTTCTCGCGGGAGATGATTTCGGTTGCCTCTGAAATCACGGTGCCGAGGGAGGTCGTTTCCTCGTGGCGCGTGGAAGCGCGCTCGTCGATCTCCGCGAGCGATCGCAGCGATCGTGCGTGATCGCGCTTGAGGCTCTCCTCGCGGTTTCGTGCCTCTGCGGTTGCCATTCGCGCTTCGGTGTGGGCGCCAACGGCGGTGCGGTGCCTGGCCTCGACCTGCGCGAGCGCCTCGCGGAGATCGTTCCTCATGGCCTCTGCGTCCTCGATCCGTCGCGCAGCGACCGCTGCGGCCTCCTCGAGTTGGGCCGTGTCGCCGGCCGACGCTATCTCGCTCGCCAGATGCGTCAATCGCTCGCGCAGTTGGTCCTCGCGTCGGATCTCACTTTCAAGTTGAGCACGGACATCCCCAAGAGTTCTTCCCCGCTCACCGACTTCACGCTCGGCCTCCCGAAGGGACTGCCGGAGGGACGCGATCGGGAGCCCGTCGCGCTCCGTTACCAGCGTCTGCAGTGCGCGCTCGAGTTCCTCCACACGCGAGGCTTGCGACTGCGCGACACGCTCAGCCTCTTCCAGCTGCTCGCGACGTCCGATTCTGTCGGAAGCCGCCGACTTCTCCGCCCCGCCCGCGCGCGTGATGGCGCCCGCGGCCCACTCACCAGACCTCGCGACGAGGCGTGCGATGGGGAAACGGGCTGCAGTGTCGTCCGCATCCTGCACGTCCTCGATCAGGAAGCAGTTGCTGAGGAGGAGACGAGCGAGATGTTCGGGGACATCCGGCGCAGTGCGCACGATGTCAAGCAGCGGCGTCGAGCCGGGCGGGGTGGGCGAGACGACTTGCGGCCCGCGATCCGGGAGTCTGTCCAGTACGAGGAAGGTCGCGCGGCCGTGCTCCTCGCTTCTGAGCTTCCGGATGCCCGCCTGTGCTTCGGCGTTTGACCGAACAACGATGCAGTCGGCCAGTGGTCCGAGTGCCGCGTCCAGTGCATGCCGAACGTCTGGGGGAGCAACCAGCACGTCGGCGACCGTCCGAGGTGAGGTCGACCAGTCGGACTGCTGAAGTAAGGTCTGGACGGAGTCTGAGAATCCCTCGTAGGAGTCCAGGAGGCTCGTCAACACGTCCGCCTCGGCGCGAGCCGCGTCGAGGGTCCGTCGGGCCGTCGCGAGTTGTTCCCTATGGTTCTCCACCGCCTCCTCGAGCTCGGCCCGCCGGGTTTCCAGTTTCGTCAATTCGCGGTCGGCACGTGCTCGCCGCTCTTCGGTCTCACGAAGGGCTCGCTCGGCCTCGTGGACAGCCTGTTGGAGTTCCTCAACGTCAGAATCGCTCGACGCCTGGAGCAGCTGGTCCCGCTCGGAGGTCAGTAGTCCGAGGCGGTTGGTCGACGCGTCGATCCGTCGCTGGGCTTCGCGCAAATTCGCCGACGCCTGGGTGACCGCCTCGTCGGCCTCCGCGGCTTTTCGCCGAGCCTCATCCGTTTCAGCCGCCACAGCCCGGAGTTCTTCGCTTCGCTGTGCCTCAACCGCCAGAGCCTTCTCGAGCATCTCACCTGCGTCAGCGAGCTGCTCATCGGCGCGTCGTACGTCCTCAGAGAGGACCGACTGACGCTCGCTGTCGAGAGTCGCCTCGCGCTCAAGACGCTCGAGGGCCGCTTGCGCCGAAGAGCGCCTCTCCTCGGCAAGACGCACCTCCGTCTCTGCATGCCGGACAAGCCCGACCTGCGCGTCCAGTTCTCGCTGAGCGCTCGAGCGCTCCTTTTCGCGATCGACCAGGAACAGGCGCTGCGACTCGAGCTCTGCCTCCCGCGTCTGAACCTGAGCCGTGCGTTCGGCAACCTGCATCTCCAACTCGCGCGCCGAGGCCTCCACCGCTGCGCGATCGTTTGCGAGCCGACTGAGGTCCGCTGAGGCAAGCTGCAGTTCTAGTTCACGGTGACGTTCCGTCAGCTCCTTGTGGCGCTCGGCCCGCTTAGCCTGTCGTGCGAGACTGCGGACGTTCCGGTCGATCTCCTCGGTGAGGTCGCGCAGGCGGTCCAGATCCGTCTGCGTCTGATCCAGTCTCCGAAGAGCCTGCGCACGGCGGAGCTTGTACTTGGTGATCCCTGCTGCTTCCTCGAACAGCCTCCGGCGATCCTGAGGGCTCTCGGACAGCAAGTCCTCGATCATCTTCAACTCGATGACCGAGTACGCGCCGGCACCCATCCCCGTGTCCATGAAAAGGTCGAGGATGTCCTTCAGGCGACACGTGGTGCCGTTCAACAGGTACTCCGACTCACCGGATCGAAACAACCTGCGGCCCACCGTGACCTCGGAGTACTCAGTGGGCAGCACGCCGCGAGTGTTGTGAATCGTCAGCGACACCTCCGCCATTCCCAGCGCACGCCGGGTTTGCGTGCCGTTGAAAATCACGCTTTCCATCTTCTCCGAGCGAAGCAGTCGCGCTCGCTGCTCGCCGAGCACCCATCGCACCGCGTCGATGATGTTGCTTTTGCCGCAGCCGTTGGGACCTACGATCGCAGTGATGCCGGGATCGAACTGGACCTGCGTGCGGTCTGCAAAGCTTTTGAAACCGTGCAGGTCGATCCGGTGGAGATACATGCGGGCTCGAAAAATGATGGGAACAGGTCGGCCGCGCCCGACGGCCAGGACCTCTCTGGAAGATAGCCCTCATAGAGTGATGCGTGCGACGGCCTATGCGCCAATGGCGTATGGGTCGCTGCGCCAGTTACACGTCGTGCGGCTATTCGACTTGCGTTTGGACTGGGGCCGTACGGGTTTTATAATCACCTAGGGTCTGTGTCGGGCCTGGCGGATGCACACACAGCATGGTAAGACGAGGTAGCGAGCGCATGGAACTGGCCACTTCTTCCGGTGAGGTAACCCGTCTGCTGGACGAGGTCAGCGGGCAGGTCGACGGGGTGAGCAATGCCGCAATGGACCGCCTCTTCATGCTGGTCTACGACGAGCTACGTCGCCAGGCGCATCGACAGCGTGGCGGCTGGATGGCGGCTCGGACGCTGAACACCACCGCCCTCGTGCACGAGGCCTACGAGAAGCTGCTTGGCGCCGCCGATGTCGGCTTCTCCAGCCGCGCGCACTTCATGGCGGTGGCCGCCAGGGCTATGCGACAGATCCTGCTCGACTATGCCAAAGCTCAGCGTGCGCAGAAGCGCGGCGGCGATCGGGATCGCGTGTCGCTTGGGGACTTTCAGATGGCCGAGGTAGCGCCGGATCCGGGCTATGACCGGCTGATCGCACTTGACGACGCCCTCGAGCGGCTTCGTGTCTTCAATCCGGACGGCGCGCGGGTGGTCGAATGTCGGTTCTACGCCGGCATGACCGTCGAGGAAACTGCGGCGGCGCTTGGGGTCTCGGAGCCGACGGGTAAGCGCCGCTGGCGAACCGCACGAGCCTGGCTCTACCGCGAACTCGAAGGGATGCCGGCGCTCGACGCCGTCGACGCGGGCGGCCAGACAGCCTGATCCTCGGGGCGCGCGGGACTCGTGTGAATGGCAGTGCCCGGCAATGATTCCGGCCGCTACCAGACTGTGATGACTCCCCATCGGTGGACCCGGATCGAGCAGGTGTTCGCTCTGGCCTCGGCATTGCCTGGGCCGGAGGTCGACTCGTTCCTGGAGGTAGAGTGTGGCGAGGACTGGGAGCTGAAGGCAGAGGTATTGGCACTGCTTTCAGCGGACACCGACGCCGAGGCATACCTGGATTCGCTCGGGGAGGCCGTGGTCGCGCCCACTATGGAGGCCGCGATGAAAGCTCGCGACCTGCTTATCGGTAAACGCGTAGGCCCATATCGAGTGGAGGAGGTCATCGGGCACGGAGGGATGGGGACGGTCTACCGAGCCATCCGCGCCGACGGCGCCTTTGAACAGACGGTCGCACTGAAGGTTGTCCGCATCGATCTTCCCGGACATCACGCGGCCCGGATC
>JBJHBB010000223.1:0-4766 GCA_050485265.1 Rhodothermales bacterium
GTACTCGACGAGACGTTGCCAATCCTCGTCCGGCGCCACAGCCAGCGCCACGGTCAGGTCGAGTCCGAGTGGCTGAAGGCCCGCGTCGATCCTGAACTGGCCCGCTTCGCCGCGTGGTACGAGTTCTTCCCGCGTTCAGCGGCGGAGCAGCCCGGCAAGCACGGCACACTCGACGACGCCGCGGACAGGCTGGAGCGCATTAAAAACCTGGGCTTCGATGTCGTCTATCTGCCCCCCATCCATCCGATCGGTACGACGTTTCGGAAGGGGAAGGACAACAACCCGAAGGCTGAGCGGGGAGAGCCCGGTAGCCCGTGGGCGATCGGTAGCGAAGACGGCGGCCACAAGAGTGTGGCGCCAGAGCTGGGCGGCATGGAGGCGTTCGACCGGTTCGTGGCGCGCGCAGAGGAGCTTGGACTTGCCGTCGCGCTCGACATCGCCTTTCAGACGTCTCCTGATCACCCCTACGTGCGCGAGCACCCCGAGTGGTTCCGTCACCGCTCCGATGGCACGATCCGCTACGCCGAGAATCCCCCCAAGAAGTACCAGGACGTCTACCCCTTCGACTTCGAGTCCGAGGACTGGCGAGCGCTCTGGGACGAGCTCAAGAGTGTGTTCGACTTCTGGATCGGCAAGGGGGTGAAGGTCTTTCGCGTGGACAATCCCCACACCAAGCCCTTCGCATTCTGGGAGTGGTGCGTCGAAGAGCTCCGTCGCGACCATCCTGACGTCATCCTCCTCGCTGAGGCCTTCGCGCGGCCAAAGACGATGTACCGGCTTGCCAAGCTCGGCTACAACAACTCGTACACGTACTTCGCCTGGCGCAACACAAAGGAAGAGATCGAGGAGTACTGCCGAGAGCTTTTCCAGACCGAGGTCGGCGACTACTACCGGCCCTCGTTCTGGCCCAACACGCCGGACATCCTGACCGACTATCTGGCCCGAGGTGGTCGTTCGGCGCACATCATCCGGCTCATCCTTGCCGCAACGCTATCGCCGGTGTACGGGCTATACGGGCCCCCGTATGAACACCTGGTCCACCGTCAGCATGACGTGCGCGAGGAGTACGCCGACAACGAGAAGTACGAGGTGCGGCACTGGAACTGGAACGACCCGCACTCGCTTCAGCCCTTGATGCGGAGGATCAACCAGATCCGACGACAGAATCCGGCGCTGCAGTTCTTTCGCAACATCCGGTTCCACTACACCGACAATCCCCACCTGATCGCGTACTCGAAGCGGCGTGGCGAGAACCACGTCCTGTGCGTGATCAACCTCGATCCGTACCACCCACAGGCCGGATGGGTGTCGCTGGACCTCGAGTACCTCGGGATTGAGGACGACGTGACCTTCGAAGTCCACGACCAGTTCGGTGGCGAGCGCTTCCGGTGGCACGGGCGGAGCAACTATGTCGAGCTCCACCCCCATTCGCTGCCGGCCCATGTACTTCGAATTCATACCCAAAAGCGAACCGAGCAGGATTTCGAGTACTTCGGATAATGCAGATCGATTGGTGATGATTGTCAAGTAATTCCATCACAAGAAAAATTGTACTTCCCCTTCGTCTCATTCACCTTCGCCGTCAGCCGTGTCGAATACGTTTCTGACCGATCCCCTCTGGTACAAGGATGCAGTCATCTATGAGCTACACGTCCGCTCGTTCTTCGACTCGAACGACGATGGCTTCGGCGACTTCTACGGCCTCAGAAAGAAGCTCCCCTATCTCGAGCGGCTTGGTGTCAATACGCTGTGGTTGCTCCCCTTCCTCGAGAGTCCGCTCAAGGACGACGGCTACGACACCGCCGACTACCTGAAGATCCTGCCAGTCCACGGCGACCTCGACGACTTCAAGGCCTTCATGGCCGAAGCGCACGAACGCGGGATGCGCGTGATCACCGAGCTCGTGCTGAACCACACCTCGGACCAGCATCCGTGGTTTCAGGAGGCGCGCGACCCAAGGTCCCCGAAACACGATTGGTTCGTCTGGAGCGAGACCGCAGACAAGTACCAGGACGTACGGATCATCTTCACCGACACCGAGGTCTCGAACTGGTCGTGGGACCAGAAGGCGCAGAAGTATTACTGGCACCGCTTCTTCAGCCACCAGCCGGACCTGAACTACGACAACCCCGAGGTCCGCGAGACCATGAAGGAGGTCATGTTCTTCTGGCTCGACATGGGCGTCGACGGGCTCCGGCTCGACGCCGTGCCATACCTCTACGAGCGCGAGGGCACGAACTGCGAAAACCTCCCAGAGACCATCGATTACATCGTCGAGCTGCGGCAGGCCGTCGAGGAGCGCTACGGGCCGGGGAAGGTCCTGCTGGCCGAGGCCAACCAGTGGCCCGAAGACACGCTACCGTACTTCGCCGACGGCGAAGGCGTGCAGATGGCCTTCAACTTCCCCATCATGCCGCGGATGTACCTCTCGCTGCGTCGCGAGAACCGCCGGCCGCTCGTCGAGATGCTCGAACTCACCAGCGACATCCCCGAGCAGGCGCAGTGGGCGCTGTTCCTCCGCAACCACGACGAGCTCACGCTCGAGATGGTCACCGATGAGGAGCGCGACTACATGTACAACGAGTACGCGGCAGACGACCGCTTCCGCATCAATGTTGGCATTCGACGCAGGCTGGCGCCATTACTCGGCGGAGACCGCTCGCAGATCGAGCTTATGAATGCGCTTCTGCTCTCGCTCCCCGGAAGCCCGATCCTGTACTACGGCGACGAGATCGGCATGGGGGACGACCCCTTCCTCGGTGATCGCAACGGCGTGCGAACCCCGATGCAGTGGAGTCCAGACAAGAACGGGGGGTTCTCGCGCGCGCCGCACCACCGGCTGTTCATGCCGGCCATCCATCATGGACCCTACTCGTACGAGTTTGTGAACGTGGAGGACGCCGAGGCGGACTCGTACTCGCTGCTCCACTTCACCCGCCGGATGCTGGCGTTTCGCAAGCAGCACGCAAGCGTCTTTGGCCGGGGGACCATGCGCGTGCTCCCAATCACGAACTCGGCGGTGCTTGCCTTCATCCGCGAGCACGAAGGGGAGCGCGTGCTGGTGGTGACCAACCTGTCGCGTTTCGCGCAGTCCGCCTTCATCCCCCCGGACGACGACCTGAAGGGTCTGGCGCCCGTGGAGATGTTCAGCCGCTCGGCCTTCCCGGCATTCGGGGACAATCCGTATCACCTGCCCCTAGGACCTCATCGCTTCTACTGGTTCGCGCTGGAGCCCGAGGCCGAGCGTGATCAGCGCGCAGCCGAGCGTCTGGCGCCGGCAGATGAGGCCTCGCGCGGCTCGCTACCGGTGCTGGAGGCCCCCGAGGGGCTGGTGAACCTGGTCGTCCGCACGATGGCGACCAGCGACGGAATCGAGCGCCTGGAGTCGATCCTGCCTGCCTTCCTGAACGACCAGCGCTGGTTCGGAGCTAAATCGGAGGGCGTCGCGGGCGTCCGTGTGGCGGATGCGGTTCGGCTCGAGGCCGGCGATCACCCCATTTACTTGTCGGTGCTCGAAGTTCAACTCGAGGAGCGCAATGAGACGTATCTGCTGCCTCTCACATCGATCCCCGCGGGCGACGCAGATTCCTTCGTGGCGAATCACCCTCGGGCCGGGCTGGCCTGGCTCGATCGCAACGGCGATCGCCTCCTCATCTGCGACGCGACAGCGCTCGATACCTTCTGGGTGCGTCTTTTCAATTGGTGGCAGTCTGGCGGGAAGCGTCGCTCGCTGAAGGGGACGTACTTCCCCGATCTCGCCGAAACCATCCGCACCGAGCAGGCCGTTGCGGCTCGGCCGCTCACGGTGGAGCAGAGCAACTCGTCCGCACTGATCACGCTCCGATCCGACACGACGATCTTTGCGAAGCTCTATCGACGGCTCGAAGACGGTACGAACCCGGAGGTAGAGTTGCTGGAGCACCTGGGGACGAAGGACTATCGCTTCGTGCCGCGCCTCCTTGGAACTGCGCGCTTCAGCGGCCCCGATGGCAACTATCAGATGGGGATCCTCCAGGAGGCACTTCCAGCCGGCGAGGACGGCTGGATGTACGCCGTAGCCAAAGTGGAGCAGTTCTATACCCGAGTAGGTGGAACGAGCCCGCCGCAGCCTGCCACGCCCACCGACCGCGACGCGCCCGCCTGGATCGAGGAGGCAGCGCCGGAGCTACTCGAGTTGGCTCGTCTGCTCGGCGTGCGGACAGCAGAGATGCACGAAGCTCTGTCTGCTGCCGACGGCGACAGCCTGCGTCCGGTCGACGGCAATGCAGAAGACTTCGAAACTCTCGGTGAGCGCATCTCCCGCGAGATGCAGCGAACGCGAGCGATGCTCGATGGAGCAGATCTGGAAAGCGGTGTCACTGACGCCGATTGGGACACGGCCGAGCGGCGGCTCGGTGAGTTGCGCCGTTTGGACGGCCAGGGAGTGCGCATACGCGTCCACGGTGACTACCACCTGGGTCAGACCCATTACGCCGACGGCGAGCTCTATCTGCTCGACTTCGAGGGCGAGCCGGCACGGCCGCTCGACGAACGCAGACGGCCGGATTTCGCCGATCGCGATGTTGCGGGGATGCTCCGCTCGCTGGACTACGCCATCCGATTACCCCTGATGCAAGAGGCTGAGCACAGCGACGATCTGGAAGTCTTCGGCGACGCACTCCTTCGCGCCGCTCAGGCGGTCTTCATGGATGCCTACATCGGCGCGGCCGACGAAGCGGCGTTCCTTCTTCCCTCTGAAAGCCGCGAACTCGTTCTCTGGGCCTATC
>JBJHBB010000224.1:0-4766 GCA_050485265.1 Rhodothermales bacterium
GGCCTACATTCCGACCAACGTGATTTCGATCACGGACGGTCAGATCTACCTCGAAACCGACCTGTTCAACGCCGGCGTTCGCCCGGCGATCAACGTCGGTATCTCGGTCTCGCGTGTGGGTGGTAACGCGCAGGTGAAGGCGATGAAGAAGGTGGCTGGAACGTTGCGCCTGGATCTCGCCCAATACCGCGAGCTGGAGGCCTTTGCCAAATTTGGTTCGGACCTCGACCCGGCCACGCAGCGCCAGCTCACCCGTGGCGCGCGACTCGTGGAGATCCTCAAGCAGGGTCAGTATCAGCCGGTGCCCGTCGAGGAGCAGATCGCCATCATCTATGTAGCCACGCAGGGGCTGCTCGACGGAATTCCAGCGGAGCGCGTGCGCGACTTCGAGGCGGACTACCTCGAGCGGTTGCGGATGAAGCACCCTGAGCAACTCGGACAGGTTCGCACGAGTGGGCAGATGAGTGACGAAGTCGCCGAGTTGTTCGTTCAGGTGGCTCGCGACCTCGCGACCACGTTCGCGGACTGAAGCCTCTCGCTCACTGCACCTAGCCCGTAGCCACGATGGCGTCACTTCGCGACATACGCAGCCGCATCACGTCGGTCAAGAACACCCAGCAGATCACCCGCGCCATGAAGATGGTGGCGGCGGCGAAGCTGCGGCGGGCACAGGAGCGGATCTTTCAGACCCGTCCCTACGCGTTCAAGATTCGCGAGATGGTGGCGCACCTTCGCGAGCGCGTCGATCCCACCAGCCACCCGCTCTTCGTCGAGCGCCCGGTTGAGCAGCCGCTTCTGGTGGTCGTGACCAGCGATCGTGGTCTAGCGGGTGCGTTCAACGCGAACATCATCCGCAAGGCCGAGCAGGTGATCGAGGAGCGCTTCGCTGACTACCGTGATGCCGGCACCCTGCAAGTCATGGCCATCGGGCGGAAGGGCCACGAGCACTTCGCCAAGCGGGGATACAACCTCGTAGGGGACTACCGTGGCCTGTTCAACAATCTCACCTCCGGTGCGATTATCGGCGTGACCGATAAGATCGTAGACGGCTTCGAGGAGGGAGAATGGGACGAGGTCACGGTGGTCTACAACGAGTTCAAGAACACCATCGCTCAAAACCGGATCGCCGAGCCGTTCCTGCCCATTCCGAAGGACGCCTTCGCGACTCCAGTGATGGAAGCGCAGGAGACATTCAATCTGGGAACGCCCAAGGATAAGGGTGAGGTCGAGTATCTGTTCGAGCCCAGCGCCGAGGCGATCCTCGATCGCCTCATCCCCCAGTACCTCGTCTACCAGATGACGCGCATCCTCCTCGAGAGCAACGCCGCCGAGCAAGGTGCCCGAATGGTGGCCATGGACAACGCAACTACGAACGCAGGCGAGCTGCTCGAACAGCTCACCCTGCAGTACAACCGCGCTCGACAGGCCGCAATCACCACGGAGATCATCGAGATCTCGAGCGGGGCAGAGGCTTTGTCCCAGGCCTAGGGCAGGCCCTTGGCGTCATTTTCCCATTTCTGTTTTTGGGGATGGGCCGACTGCCTCCCTATATTCGACAGTCTGCGCTTTCAGCGCCCCGGAGAGGTGGGTGAGTGGCTGAAACCACCGGTTTGCTAAACCGGCGTACGTCGACTAGGCGTACCGAGGGTTCGAATCCCTCCCTCTCCGCAAAGAGCGCGACCCGGCCTCCGTGCGATCGGAGCCGGGTCTGCTTTTTGGACCTGCGCTACGTAAATGTGTCGAACGTCAATCTTTTTGCGTCCTTCTGAAACGAAATCGGCGCTTCTCGATACGAACGCAGGATCTAGACAGGATACCCCCTCCCACTAAGACAAGCCCCACCTCGATGTTCGTTCCTCGGCAGCAGCGGATGCTGGACCAGTACCTGGAGGAGATTGCACAGGTAGAGCTGCTAACGCCGGACGAGGAGGTCGACCTGGCCCGCCGAATCAAAAAGGGCGACCAGGATGCGCTGCACAAGCTCGTGCGCGCCAACCTCCGATTCGTCGTTTCCGTTGCCAAGAAGTACCAGGGCCAGGGCCTGACCCTGCCGGACCTCATCAGCGAGGGCAACTACGGCCTGATCAAAGCCGCCCGGCGCTTTGACGAGACCCGTGGGTTCAAGTTCATCTCGTACGCCGTGTGGTGGATTCGGCAGAGCATCCTGAAGGCGCTCTCGGATCAGGCCCGAACCGTGCGACTGCCGCAGAACCGCATCGGCACACTCTCGAAGATGCGTAAGGCCAGCGACCGCCTTGCTCAGGAACTCGGCCGCAAGCCGAGACCGGACGAGATCGCCGACGAGCTCGAGCTGCAGGTCGACAAGGTCGAAGAGGGCTTCCGTCACGGCCGTCGTTCGATCTCTTTCGACGCCCCGTTCTCGGATGACTCCGACCAGAGCCTTCTCGACGTCACCGCCGACGACGACCTGCCACTTCCGGATTTTGACGTCACCGAGGAGAGCATCAACATCGACGTTGAGCGCGCCCTCGCGACGCTGAATCCCCGTGAGGCCGAGATTACGAGGCTCTACTTTGGCATCGGTCGTGAGCATCCCATGACACTCGGCGACATCGGCGAGCGCGTCGGATTGACGCGCGAGCGCGTTCGACAGATCAAGGAGCGTGCTCTGCGCAAGCTTCGTCGCAGCGCGATCAAGCAGGAGATGCGCGTCCACCTGACCTGACGAGTGTAAACCCACAGTAACGAGGGCGTGGCCGCTGGGCTGCGCCCTCGTTTGCGTTGATCCGATCCTCTAATCGCGTGTGCGGCACATCCTGGCGCGCCGTCGATATACTCCGCACGCGAGGAGCCGACGATCCACTTGACGATGCCAACAACCGACGCCGCATTGCGCGCACGAATCCGCCAACAGGCCGTAGTGGCCGAGTTGGGTCGTCGCGCTCTGGCCGGCGATGATCCTGCGGAACTGGCCCAGTTCGGGCTTGAAGCCGCAACAACCGCCCTCGGGGCATCGCTGGGTAAGGTTATGGAGATCAAGGGTGACGTGGCGATCCTCCGCGCGGGAGTCGGATGGACGAATGCCGATGTGGAGGTGGCCGAGGCCCCGGCCGCGTCAGGCTCCCAGGTGCGGTTCGTTGCGGACGCTCGGAAGCCAGTTCTTATCAACGACCTGCGCAGTGAGCGACGCTTTATCCCCGATCCGCTGCTCATGAGTCACGGTGCGGTGAGTGGAATCAGCGTGGCCATTCAGGGGGATCACGGCCCGTGGGGGATTTTCGGCGTGCACGATGTGCGACAACGCTCCTTCACCAAGGACGACATGCACTTCGTCCACTCTGTGGCCAATGTCCTGTCGGACGCACTCGCTCGGCGTAATTTTGAGAACCGTCTGCGCGCGAGCGAGGCGAGGGCGAGGGCGGTCCTCGACACAACCGTGGATGCCATTGTCACCATCGATGCTCGCGGCCGCATCCTGTCGTTCAACCGCGCCGCCGAGGGTCTTTTCGGCTATCGCTCTGAGGAGGTGGTTGGGGAGAACGTGAGCGTGTTGATGCCGGAGCCGTATCACTCGGAACATGACGACTACATTCAGAACTACCGCGAGACCGGTCACCGAAAGATCATCGGGATAGGACGTGAAGTCACTGCTAGACGCAAGGACGGAACCACGTTTCCCATCGACCTGGCAGTGTCAGAGGTGGACCTGGGCGGGTCCACGATCTTCACCGGAATCATCCGTGACATATCCGAGCGGCGGAGGCTTGAGCAGGAGGTATTGCGGATATCGGACGACGAGCGACGCCGAATCGGCCATGACCTCCACGATGGCCTCGGTCAGCAGTTGACAGGGATCGGACTGATATCAAAAAGTCTGGCGCGGACTCTGACTAAAGAGGGGCACACAGCGGCTCCCACGGCGTCCGAGATCACCCGAATGATCCGAGAGGCGGATGAGCAGGCGCGGCAGTTGGCGCGCGGGCTGGTGCCAGTTGAACTCGGCGCCGAAGGGCTCAGCGCTGCCCTGGCGCGGCTGTGCAAGAACGCCACGAGCCTGTTCGATATGGAGTGCATCTTCGAGCAGGAGGTGGACTCCAACGTTCTGCTCCGCGACCCCGACGTGGCAACGCATCTGTACCGTATCGCGCAGGAGGCGCTCAGCAACTCCGTCCGCCACGGCCGCGCTGCGACGGTTTGGATCTCCCTGATCGCTCACGACGACCGGTTGCGAATGCGGGTTGAGGATGATGGCAGCGGTATCGAGCCGGGAATGCTAGATTTCAGCCTTCAGCACGACGGCAGTGCGGGCATGGGCATGCGCATCATGCATTACCGCGCGCGCATCATCGGAGGGTCGGTCGACATTCGCCCCGGCGCCGAAGGTGGGACCGTTGTCACCTGCTCCATTCCTCCTTCGTCCGACTCGCCCGCTTTTCGCGGGACCACGGCTAAGACCACCAAAGCATAGTCTAAGACATGGCGCTCAAGAGCAAGGTCCTTATCGTCGATGACCACCCGCTTCTTCGGCAAGGCCTGGCCCTCTCCATCGAAGAGGACCCGAGCTTCGACGTGGTCGGCCAGGCTGCCGACGCGGAGGAGGCGCTGGCGGCCTTCGACACGCTCGACCCTGACATCGCGATCGTCGATGTTTCACTTCCAGGGATGAGCGGGCTCGAGTTGATCAAGCACTTGATGGCGATCAAGCCTGAATTGCTTGTGCTGGTCGTTTCTCGCCACGACGAGTCGCTCTACGCCGAGCGGGCCATCCGGGCCGGCGCTCGTGGCTATGTAATGAAGCTAGAAGC
>JBJHBB010000225.1:0-4759 GCA_050485265.1 Rhodothermales bacterium
TGTTGTGAGCCGGGCAGGGCGTCCGTGGCCTGCAGGACGAGCGTCAGGAGGCGGTCGGCTTCGGCAAGGTTTCTTTGCCGGTAGACGATCTCGTAGGCGTCGGATTCAAACCACTTCTCGTACCACGTCATCGCCGGTCGACTCCGTCGGCTCTGGGCCCGACTTTGCGCCTAGGCTGGTGTTTCCTCGAAAGGAGCCAGGGCGTCTTCAATGGTGCGGACGTTCGAGAACCAACCGATCATCAGGCGCACGACACCGTCCAGCAGGGCGTCCGGACAGGAGGCGCCGGCGGTGAGAACAATGTCGATCGGGCGCTTCTCCGGCAGCCAGTCGCGGTCGGTTCGCACCGCACGACTATGGAGGTCGAAGTGCTGGATTTCGTCTCGCGCGAGCCCCTCCGGTCCAGAGACGAAGTACGTGGGCATCCTCTCGCCGAGAAGCTCCACGAGGTGGCTCGTGTTGGATGAATTGAAACCCCCCACCACGATGGCTACGTCGGCGCTGCGCTCCATCACGGCGTAGGTCGCGTCCTGATTCTCCTTGGTCGCGTAGCAGAGCGTGTCGGACGTGTCGGCAAAGTGTTGCTGCAGGTCCTCGGTGCCGTAGCGCTGTCGGACGGCCTCCTTAAGCATGTCGGCGATGGCCTGGGTTTCCGTCGCGAGCATCGTGGTTTGATTCACCACTCCGATCCGGCGCAGGTCGCGCTCGGGATCGAAGCCCTTTGAGAACCGCTCGGCGAAGTGAGTGAAGAAGTACTCGGCGGACTCCTCGCCGCGAATCACGCGAGCCAGCTTCTCGGCCTCGGCCATGTCGCGCACCACGACGACGGGGGCGTTCGCCTCGGCGTGGCTGAAGGTGGCGCGGGTCTCCTCGTGGTAGCGCTTGCCGTGGACGACAATCGTGTACTCCTTGCGGCCGATCTGCTCGCTGCGCTTCCAGACCTTCTCCACGAAGGGGCACGTAGTGTTGTACGTCTCGGTGGCGACGCCTCGGCGCTCGAGCTCGCTCGTGATCTCCAGCGTCGTTCCGAACGCGGGAATGATCACCACGTCATCCGGGCGTAGGTCCGCGAATGGGATAAGCTGCTCGCCCGTGGTCGTCCTCAAAAACCGGATGCCCCTCGCCTGCAAGTCGTCGTTGACGTGGGGATTGTGGATCATCTCCGATAAAAGAAAGATGCGGCCGGCGGCCGCCTTTTCGGGGTGCTCGTCCAGAGCCCTGTAAGCGATCTCGATCGCGTTCTCTACGCCGTAGCAGAAGCCGAAGTGGCGCGGGATGACGAAGCGCACCGGGCCGAAGTCGAGCAGCGCCGGGCTCAGGTCTTTCTTGCGCGGGTCGGCCGCACGCCGAGCCTGTTTCACCGTGGAGATGATCGGGCTCTGATAGAATTCGGGGACGTCGAACTGACGCATATCGGAAGTGTGGGGAGCCGCGATGATACTGAGGCGTAACGACGTGGTTCGTGAGGTGCGCGTGAGGCCCGATCGTGTCTATTCGTGTCCCCGTGCGGCGATTGCTTAATCCCTGCCCGATTCCGGCCGATGTCAGTGCATAGTCACCAGGTCCCTCTCACGCCCTTCCCAGGACCCCCACCATGCCTGTAGGCGACGAGCTGATTCGCTGTTCATTTTGTAATCGCACTGCCCAGGAGGCCGAGTCCATGGTCGCCGGGCCGGACGTGTACATCTGCGACCGGTGCATCCAAGATGCCAGCGGAATCGTCCGCGGTGAGCTAGGTCCTCCAGCCGCTCGGCCGCGTCCCGCCGCGAGGCACCATCGCCACACGCCGGCGGAGCTCAAGGGAGCCCTCGACGAGTTCGTGGTGGGACAGGACGTAGCCAAGCGCTCGCTGGCGGTTGCCGTCTACAATCACTACAAGCGGATCGACGCCGAGGAGTACCTGGTCGATCACGACGACGTCGAGATCGAGAAGTCGAACATCCTCCTGATCGGCCCCACGGGGACGGGCAAGACCCTGCTTGCCAAGACGCTCGCTCGCATCCTCGATGTGCCGTTCTCGATCTCCGACGCGACCGCGCTAACCGAGGCGGGTTATGTGGGTGAGGATGTGGAGAGCATCCTGAGCCACCTGCTGCAGGCGGCCGATTACAACCTGGATCGGGCGCAGCGCGGCATCATCTATATCGATGAGATCGACAAGATTGCGCGCAAGGGTGACAACGCTTCGATCACGCGTGACGTGTCCGGGGAAGGCGTCCAGCAGGCCCTCTTGAAGATGCTGGAGGGCACTACGGCCGGCGTGCCGCCTAAAGGTGGGCGTAAGCATCCCGAGCAGAGCCTCATCTCGTTTGACACCCGCAACGTGCTGTTCATCGTCGGTGGCGCCTTCGAGGGGTTGCAGCCGCTGATCGCTCGTCGGTTGAACGCGACGCCGATCGGCTTCACCACCGACGCCGGTCAGCGCTTCGATCCCCGAGATCCTGCCGTACTGCGTCATGTCGAGCCGGACGACCTGCTCAAGTTCGGGTTGATCCCTGAGTTGGTGGGCCGTCTACCGGTTGTCGCCACGCTCGATCCGCTCGCGCCGGAGGCCATGAAGCGGATCCTCACGGAGCCCAAGAACGCGCTCGTGCGCCAGTACCAGAAGCTGCTCGCCATGGACGGTGTGGACCTGGCCTTCGACGACGACGCGCTGGACGCGATCGTCGAGCGTGCCCTCTTGCTTGGGACCGGCGCGCGCGGCCTTCGGAGTGTTATGGAGCAGACGATGCTCGATGTCATGTTCGATCTGCCTGACAGGCGCACCATCGGTTTCTGCCGCGTGACGCGCGACACCGTGTACGGCCGCGTACCTCCGATGATCAAGGAGCGCAAAGCAAGCGCCTGAGGGTGACGGCGCTCAGGGACGACGCGTGCATGTGACGTCCTTGTGACAACCGGATCGGCGATCTGGCGTTTATTGGCGCGGTCGACAATTTGCAGATGCGCACCGACGCCAAAGCTTCATTCTTGCTCTCCTGGGTCCGGTCTGCACTGGACGCACCGCGCTACTATCTGGCGGAGCTATGGCGGCGGCTAAACAACGAGCCCGTCTTCATCTGGGCACAGGCCATCGCGTTTAAGGTCCTCATTACGATCCTGCCGCTGATTCTGATCGCTACGGGCATCTTTGGTCTCGTACTGCGGCAGCCGAATCCGTTCGAGACCGTTGCCGACTACCTCACCTCGTTCCTGCCGCCGGGACAGGCCGCGCCGCTGATCGACCTGATGTCGCGCCTCCAGGCTGCGAGTCCGACACTGACGATCGTGGGTGTGATCGCGCTGTTCGTGATCATCGTGACCCTGTTCTCGGTTCTACGCTACGTCATCGGCACCGCGATGGGGTCGGGCCGGCACCGCTACCGGTCGGTCCTCCACGGGTACATGTTCGATGTTCGGATGGTCGTGCAGGTGGGCCTCCTATTCGTGCTCTCCTTCGGACTGACACTCGGGGTCAACTACCTCAACACGGCCGGCCAGGAGCTGCTGCTGGATTGGGGGTTCGACCGCCAGCTTCTTCAGCGCGGGGAGGGGCGCTTGCTCGCGTTCGCTTCGCTGATGGTGCCCTTCCTGCTGTCGCTTTTCATGTTCTGGCAGCTGTTCTACTTAATCCCCCGGCCGCGGCCTCCCGGGGTGAGCGCGTTCTTCGGTTCGTTCTTCGCTGCCATCCTGTTCGACGCGGCGAAGAATGCCTTCACCCTTTATGCAACGTACCTCGGACAGTTCAACCGTTACGCTTCGGGGGATGAGGCGCTCGGAGGCGTCTTTGGACTGGTAATCGCCTTCGTCTTATGGGTGTACTTCTCGGGGCTGGTGCTCATCATTGGCGCCATGCTGACGCACCTGCATGAGTTGCGGACGCGTCCGGAGCGCAGCCGGCTACGTGGTTACGCGCGCAAATACCTGTTCCTCAAACATCATTCGGCTCGGCGAACTTCTCAGAAAACCGATGAGGAGGATTTGGAACCGGCTGAGCCCACATCTGATACTCACACGTCCGAGACGGCGGCTGAGCATCGTCCCGACGCGCGCGCGGCAGCCCTCGACCCCGACGTGGCCGCAGAGAGTGGACGTTGATCTGACTTATTTCCGTCTTATATGCCTCCAATCGTGATGCCGCGACTCTGCGGCGCTGCGCTGGTCGTGTGGCTGCTGATTGGCAGCTTCGAGGCGGTGCTGGCTCAGTCTGCTCCGCTTACGGAGGTCAATTCGCGCACGGAGGTGTCATCGATCGGTTTTCGCTTCGTCGACTCGCAGACGCTCCCGCCCAGCACTCTCCGCGACCAGATCTGGCACAATGAGCCGGGTGCTCTGGCGGGAGTCCGACGTTTGTTGGGTGCGCTGCCGCTGATCCCACCCCTACCACCGCACCCCTTCTCGCCCGTCGAGCTCGCGCGTGATGAGGTGCGCCTGGAGCGGTACTACCAGAGAAACGGTTTCCTTTATCCGGAAGTCGAGTGGTTGGTGCGTTTGGATAGCGCCCGCAATCGGGTGCGGATTCTCTTCACCATTCAAGAAGGTCCACCCCTGTTGATCCAGGCGCTCGACTACGAAGGCCCGAACGGGGAGCCGCCGCGTGCCCTTTTCGCTCCCGGTATTCTCGGTGAGTGGGACGAGGTCACGGAGCGCGCGCTGAAGCTCCTGCACCGCATTCGCGAGGAGTCGCCCAGCCGGGCGGCCGGGGAGCCGACATGATCGTCCGCAAGTCGCCGGCGGAGATCGAGGCGATGGCGGAGGCGGGCGCGATCGCCGCGGAGGT
>JBJHBB010000226.1:0-4749 GCA_050485265.1 Rhodothermales bacterium
GAAATTCGAACCCCGGACCACATAACGCTCACGGGGCCAACAAAGAATAAGATACACATCTAAGACACCAGAACCAGCCGGCCGTCCAGAACAAGGTGACCTGAAAAGGGTCCCTGCCCCACCGCGATGACAGATTCGCGCGCGGGCGCGTCGTTGAGCAACACTGCGGGGTCGGGCAGCTCGTACGGTTCGTCTGCCTGGCACAGGGCCGCGGCAAGCGTCGCTACGAAGAGGGTGGTGGATCGGATCATCTTGAGGCGGCCTCCGCAAAGGTCCAGCTGGCGTCCACTGATCGTAGGCACGGGTCAGGCCGTGGCGCTTGGACATAGATGGCTGAAACTGGCCGAAGCTCTCCGGACTATTTGGGCGCGTCTGGTCTTCGAATGACTGGAGCACGCAAAACCGGGCAGCCGCGTCAGTGCAGTCTCAAGGGCCGAGCCTCATCGCTGCCGTTCGCTAGACGTGCATAACGAGCCCGTAGCACGGATCAGAACACGAATCCCCCATGAGTTCGCTTTCCGCTCGGCCCTACATCCACAATGGGCACGCCGTCATCCGCTCTTGTTGGGAATAATCGTCGCTGGGGCCAACATCGTGAGACGCCGATAATAGTTTGATGTCGATCACGTGTTGTCGGCGAGACGGCGTGTAGTATGGAGTGTTCGCCCCACCAGAGAAACCGATGTCCGCCCCAACGTTCGAGACGAATCCCATCCCGCTGCGGTATCTTCTCGACTCGATCCAGCAGCGGAAGCTTGCTCTTCCCGACTTCCAGCGGGACTTCGTCTGGGAGCCCGCAATGGTCGTAGACCTTCTGGCCTCGCTCGCCAGGAACTTTCCGGCAGGGAGCCTGCTGTTCATCCGGTGCGGCGAAGACGCCTTCTTTGAAGAACGAGCTGTGGAGGGTGCCCCTACTCTTGATGGGATCCGGCCAGAGCAACTTGTGCTCGATGGTCAGCAACGCCTCACATCGCTGTTTGGCGCTCTCATGGGCGGCCAACGTCATCGGTTCTTCCTGCGCGTCGACGGCCTCATGGATGGCGAGGACTTTGAGGACTGCATCGACTTCATGCCCTCCGATGCGCTTGAGGGACTGGACAGCTTGCACGCCCAGGCGGAGAAGATGCGATTCCCTCTCGATCAAATGTTCAAGGACGGAGGATTCCAGAGCTGGGTTGCCGAGGTAGCGAGGACGAGAGTTCGAACCGTCGATGAACACGTCGAACTCCGCCAGCGGTTGGACCGCGTCTTCGCGGACCATGTACGCAAGATCGAGGACTACAGCTTTCCGGTGGTTACGCTCCGTGCGGACACGTCCCCGGAGGCCGTATGCCTCATCTTCAGTACGATCAACAGCACCGGCGTGCAATTAACCGTTTTCGATCTGCTCGCGGCGCAATGGTGGGCGGCAGGTGTGCGACTTCGCACCCGGTGGAAGGAGGCGCGCGCTCAGCACTCGTTGATCGCGGAGTTCCTTGGGAGCGACGGATACGCCGTGCTGCAGGCGCTTGCGCTGAGAAGCGGCAAGAGCTGCACGCGCAAACCGATCCTCGAACTTGAGGAGGACGCGTTCACGAAGTACTGGGAAGAGGTTATCGCGGGGTTCGCAGGGTCGCTGAGCATGCTCGTCGAAGAGTGTGGCGTACTTCGCCCGAAGTACCTGCCGTTCAGCCCGTCACTGGTCCCCTTGGCTGCCGTATGGCACCGTGTCCAATCGGCCAAAGGGCCGGAGCAGGGCGTGATGCGGGATAAGCTGAAGCGCTGGTTCTGGTGCGCGTCGTTCGGGCGTCGATACGAATCGAGCGTGAACTCCAAGCTATCCGCCGACTACACCGAACTCGACGCGTGGTTGATCGGAGGCCCCGTCCCGAGCGTCATCCTCCGCTCTGACTTTAATGCCACCGACCTGCGCCACGTGACACGGCCGAACGCCGCGCTCTATAGGGCCGTGCTTGCCCTGATACTCTCCGGCCGGCCCCTGGACTTCCACAAGCGCTCGCCGATCGCCACAACTCAAATGGTCGAAGGCGTGGACGATCACCATGTGTTCCCCAGGAGGTGCGTTTCGGTGGAGGGGGTCGACGAGGAGACTGTGAATTCGATACTGAACCGCGCCTTGATCGACGCCACGACGAACAGGCGCATCTCCAACCGAAATCCAAGCGACTACCTCGCAGAGGTATCCGCCGCGGGAGGTGCACACTCCGAAGAGCTGGCGAAGGTGCTTCGCTCTCACCTCCTTCCGGATGCGGCGGACGGCCCTCTGCTCCGTAACGACTTCGTAAAGTTCATCGGTCAGCGGCAGGAAATGGTCGTCGAGAGGATTTGCGTGGTGACCGGCTGGAACCTCGGGCAGCATAAAAAAGCCGACGAGAGGGTTGCTGCCGTGCGCGCCGAACTCGAGACCCTAGGCGTGGACGTCGATGACAGCACCGACCTCGATTGCGGCTACAAGGGAATCGACATCGGCAAGAACGAGGATGGCGCGTCGATTCTATGGTTCGGCCGATATGAAGACCCTCGGATTCGGCATTCGCCTCAGGATTGGCTGTGGGTGTCGTTTTGCCCGGGGGATGAGACCGACCCCGAATGGGCGAAGCTGATGAAGGAGGTCGAAGCCCCGTCCGACTATGAGGACGGTGATGACCGCACTGCCCCTGTGCGACTGTCGGACCCCAAGGCCATCGCGGCGGCTTTCCAAGCCTTGATTTCCGCCCTTGACGAACCCGTGGAGGCCTGAGACATCGGACGCGCCGTTGGGCATGGGCTCTTCGGCCAGTAGTGGCCGCGTCTGACAGCGGCACGCCGCTGCCGTACCGATGGTTCCGCTGTTCTGCTCCCGCCGCTAACGGGGAGTTCCTCTGACTGGCCGTTCTTGGCCTAACCGACCTTTCCACCGCACAGCTGACCGCCCGCAGTGCGACTAAGACCCTGCGCGCGTGCACGAGCCGGAGCCATTTCTCGGCTAGCGTGCCGAGCGCAGCATCCACGCCGGCGAGGCGCTTGATCGGCTGATCGATGAGGCGAGCGTGTCCTCGATGCGCCGCGATCCGCCACACCCACCGAGCCGGCCGCCGCGCTGGAAGCCTGCCTTCGCACCCAGGGGGGAGATCGGCGACTGGGGCTCGCTGTGTTGACGCAGGGCTCGGGCGGGCGCCTTTCTGGCAAAATTCGACGAGCGATTGACCGCATTGGGGACCGAAGCGCTTTGGCCGACGTGCCGGCCGCAGCCCACGCCTTCGCCGCGACTACTGACGGAGAGAACTGATGGATTCAGAACGAAGACGCCGCCGTACTCGGGCGCCTGCTGTCACACCTCGACCGCCCCCTAGCGCCGCTTGAATGTCTGCTGACCCGATCATCTACTGTCTCCAGCACCTGACGGACTATCGCCAGTTCGAGCGCCTGGCGACGGACCTCATGGCCGGTTCCGGCTATCCCAACATCGAACCCTTGGGCGGTTCCGGCGACCGCGGCCGGGATGCGCTACACCATTGCCACGTGAATGGGAAGACCACCCTTTTTGCCTTCAGCGTTCGCAGCGACTGGCGCGGCAAGTGTCGCGCGGATTGCGATCGGATTGCCGAACTCGAGGACACACCCGACGATGTTGTCTTTGTCACGACCCGGGCAATCAGCGCCAGAGGGAAGGACGCGATGCGCGCCGAGGTGTTGCAGCAGCACGGCTGGCCGATTGACTTCTACGACTGCGAACGCATCCGGGTGATGCTGACGGGGCCCTTGCGACGTTTGATTGCCAACCACCCGACGATATTCTGCCCTCCGTGGTTCGAGCAACGTGGCGGAGTTCTAGTCTCGCACGAGCAGCGAGACTTGCTGGTTATCGATCACGTCGACAGCGATCATGCGCTGGCCACTTGGCTGTTTCGCAAGCTCACGGCGGCGGGATATGACACCTGGTGCCTTGGTGCGGCGCCGATGGCCGGTGAAAACGCCGATGAGTCGGTTCGCATTCTGATTCAGCAGCGCGCGGCCCGCTACCTCCCTGTGCTGTCACGGACTTCACTGCAGGACCCTAACCTTCGAGCCCGCTGCGTGCTGTCGGAGTCCTACGATCGGCAGACGCTTCCGTGTCATGCTACTGAAATCCCCGTGTCATCCCTTGACTCCCATATGGCGCGGCTGACTCCGCTGCGTTTCGAAGTGTCCTGGGCGCACGGTCTAAGGACGTTGCTTGAGCGGCTGGAAGCCGACCGCATTGCTAAACCGCTTGACCCGGCGCTAGGTCATCACATTGCGCTCAGCGCCTACATGGTGGAACCGCTGCTGCTGGCGAAGCCAGAGCCCCTCTATGCGAACGTATTCAAGGTACACGTCCCGCCCCACCTATTGTTGCACGAGTTGGACGAGGACAGCGCACTGAGTGAGAACCTGCATCGATATTGGGCATACGCGAGAAAGGGCCAGCTGGTCTTTTCGTTCGCGCCACCGCCGAGGGACATCGCTCTTCGTCGACCGAATCCCAGTGCCTACGTGTGGCGAAACAATCCGGAACGCTACGGCCTGTCGTCAGACAACCTGGTCAAGGAACTCGTGCGCAAGAGCCTCCACGTTGCCTGCTATCAAGCCGGTTTCAAGTGGTGTGAGGAACGTAGCACTTTCTATCTGGACGAGCAGACGCAGCAGCGTCATGGCTATCAGCATGTCGATGGTCAATACACTCACGTATCCTTTACAGGCGAGCGCACCTGGGGCGTCGGCGAACGCAAGCACAAGTATCGCTATCAA
>JBJHBB010000227.1:0-4727 GCA_050485265.1 Rhodothermales bacterium
GAGTTCTTCCCTTTCATCCTGAAGCCGGGCATGTTCCTCGACGAGCTCGCCAACGCCCTCATCCGTAGCGCGGAGCCCGGTGGCGTGATCCCGCTGGAGCGTCGCAATCTCGATCTCGAGAGCGAGGATCCGTCGCGTCAGATCATCGAGCTGAGAAGGCGTGGCCGAATGCGTCATCTTGACTCGGGCCGACGCGGTATCCAGCAGATCGACGGCCTTATCGGGCAGTTGCCTACCGGAGAGATAGCGATCAGAGAGCTCAACGGCTGCGCGGATCGCAGCATCGGTGATGTGGACGTTGTGATGCTCTTCGTACTTGTCCTTGACGCCTCGCATCATCACGACGGCCTTCTCAACGCTAGGCTGCTCAACCTGAACCATCTGGAAGCGTCGTGCGAGCGCCGGGTCCTTTTCGATGTATTTCTTGTACTCGCTGAAAGTGGTTGCGGCAATTGAGCGAAGCTCGCCGCGAGCCAGTGGGGGCTTAAGCATGTTTGCCGCATCGCCGGTCCCGGCGGCTCCCCCGGCGCCAACCAGCGTGTGTGCTTCGTCGATGAAGAGAATCGTGGGCTTGGCGGCCGAGCGAACCTCTTCTATGACGGACTTGAGGCGGTTCTCGAACTCACCTTTCACTCCAGCACCCGCCTGTAGCGCGCCCAGGTCCAGCGAGACGATTTCCGTGTCTTTGAGACTGTCGGGGACGTCTCCGCTGGCGATTCGAAGCGCAAGTCCTTCCACCACGGCCGTCTTTCCAACGCCGGCCTCACCCACCAGGATCGGGTTGTTCTTCCTCCGTCGCGAGAGAATGTCGATCATCTGTCGGATCTCGGTGTCTCTTCCGAAGATGGGGTCGATTTTTCCGTCCCTGGCATGCTGAGTTACCGGGTGGGTATACAGCGCCAGCGCGGTGTCTCCCACAGGTCCATCTCCCGTGCTAGCGGCTGCGCCGCGCACCCCGCGGCTTGTGGGTCGGTTCTCGATCGACCCCTGTACGACTTCGCCAAGCCGCTCCCGCAATGCCTCTGCAGATACACCTTCGAGGGCTTTGCCGACGGCAGATTCTGCGAGCGCCGGATTGCTAAGGATTGCTTCCAGGAGGTTAGCCGACCGCACGGTATCGAGTCCGTGGTGTACGGAGGCAACAATCCACGCCTGCTCGACCACGTCGAGTAGTGCAGGTGAGAAAACAGGCCTACCCGAATTGCCGCTGCGCATCCCGTCGAGCTGCGCGGTCAATCGATCCCCCACCCGTCCGGGGTCGATGTCGAACCGGGTTAGCACGAGGGGAAGGTCCCCATCCCCGGCTTCGAGGAGCTTGAGCAGCATGTGCTCGAGCGTGACCTCGTAGTGGCCGCGACCGACCGCGAAGCCGGCCGCACCCTCGAGCCCACGCGTCAAGTGGTCGTTCAATTTCTGCAGTAGTCTCTTAACGTCGCGCGTGATCATGGCATTGCCTCAGGCTGCGTACCTGACGGTTCGGTTTAGTTGAGGGGTTCTCGGGCGGCCCACGCAGGCCGTCAGGCCGAGCTGGGCGCTTCTTGTCTCGCCAAGACGGAGCGGCGCTACCTCGTCGCTATTTAGAACGAGCAGGAGGTCATAGTCCAGATAATCGGGCGCGTAGAGCCTTACAAGCGCATCGACACGTCGAGCACCGTCCCTTTCAGGAAGGAAATCGAGATACTCGTCCATCGAGAGGGGACCGATCTGGATACGAAACTTGCCACTCGCGTCACGCACGGCGTTCCCAACGACCGTGTCAATACCGAGCCGACTGGCTCCTATCCGCGGCCTGTGGGGTAGCTTGACGCGACGCATCACATTTTCGTGGATTACCACTTCTCGGCCAAGCGAGAGCTCCAGGAGGTTCTTAAGACCTTGCGAGTTGCGAGACCAGGAGGACAACCTGCCGGCTAGCGCGAGCAAAATCTGCTCGTCAACAGGAGGGCGTACCCCGCCTGGAGTAGCGACTCCCACAAGCGAGGCCACGCGGCCGTCGTGGGTCTTCCGCTCAGGCGTGGCGCGATCGAACAGGTCGGGGCGATATCGAGCCCAGGAGCGCCACAGCAAGCCGTAGAGGCGGTTGCTGAACATGTCGAGGAACTCTCGGAGCGGACCAGTGGCATCAGGACGAGACGATATCCGCTCGTGGAAGCCGAACGGAATCGGCGAGTCTATTCCATACAGGCCACCAAAGGTGACGGTGACAGTTACGGGCTCACCCTCTGCGTCCTCATTATCGACTCGCTTGACGTCGCTCGCCGGGAAAACGTGCGCCGGATCGGGTCGCACGCGCACGGCCTCGCGAGCGTAGTCGGTCGTATACCCCGGACGACCTCGTTGCGGTCGTCGACTGGACAGAAGCCGCACGAGCTGGAAGAATCCATACTCGGGGGCGCGGTCTCCGATTGGTCTATGGGAATCCTGGCGTTCCATCAGACCGGCGGCCTCGACCCACGATCAGGAGTCCAGGAGTAGGACCTACCCGACGGTGCTGTGCGCAGCGTAAGGTGTACGAAGGCGTTGATGGTGGCGTACTGCGAGAAGAACTGGCTCATCACCAGCCCAAAGAGGCATAAGTCGCCGTCCGACTGAAAGGCATCGTCTTCCACCTCGATTGTGACTTCAGCACCACGCCTGATCGCACCGCGGACGACATGCTCTTTCCCCGCCCACGTCACACTTCGGATTCCCTTTCGTCGCCGTCGATTGGCCTCGCTTCCGGACCAGTCGTACATCTCCAGTAGGCCTGCGACCGCTTCATGACTGGCGACGGACTGATGGTTGAACGTCCAGTGTGCGAGCAGCGACCACAGCATGTCGCGATGCTCGGACAACGGCGGGTAGCGGACCAGAGTAGGCTGGTCGAGGTTTTCGGGATCGGCAACCTGACGGGCGGACGGGTGCAGCTTAGTGAGACCGCCCTCCTGCAGTGCCTCATTCGGAAGGGAGCCGTTCGTGCAACGAAGCGAAACCGACAGAATCTCCGGCGGGGGGTCCCCACTACTCAGCTGAGGACTGTTGAGTGACAGATAGACTTCAGGACGACCCGTGACTCCGATCCTGCGTTGGTCGACGTAGGTCCGACCACCGTCAGAGGCCGGTGGCGCCACGGCCAGTGAGTAGTAGGGCGAGTATGCGTAGCGTTTGCCGGACGCTTCCTCGGTCCCTACGACCTCGCGGACATCATATGTCGCTATGCCGAACGGATGTCGGTTGCTTGCCTGGATGCGAACCTCGTCCTCCTTGTGATCGACGCGAATCGGCTCTGCGTCGTGATCGAATAGGTTGACCACTGGTGAACAGTGGAGACGGATGTTCTCGGCCTTGACACGATGGTTCTCGGGATACGGCCGATCGAAAAAGACCTCCACCTCCAGCGAGTCCCCGGGATCGTCTGGCACTTCCCCGATGCCGACGATGTCAACAAACCAGAATCGCCGTCGGTACAGCAGGTATTCCTGAAGTAGGCGAATCCCCGAAAACGTAGCCGGCTCCGCAGGAAGAATAGACTCATCACTATTGATTCCGCCGGGGAGCACTGCATGTTGACCTCGAAGCGTACGGAATGGCTGCTCCGCCCCCCCCGTCGATACGCGAACACGGGTCACATGACGAGTCATGAACAGATGCATCGTCGACGCCGTGGGGCCATCGGCGTGGATGAACAGCCGGAGGGGATCGATCTCGAGTGCAGACAGATCAGCCCCGCGATGCAGCTTCAGCCTGAGCTTGAGGCTGGAGGTGTCGTCGGGGAAGTAGTTGACCTCAGCACGCTCGACCGTGAGCGGATTCAACATCACATCGTGCACGGTGGCAAACGTGACCGCGCAGCGGTCCTTGCCCACCGGCTCCGAGAGAACCTGAGTACCACGATCGAGCCGTGTCGGCTCCTGAACAAGTCCTTCGCGCGGGGCCAGTTCAACGATGGCGCACGACGGAAAGGGCTTCAGAAAATGCGGATACAGCAGCCCAATTAGCCGCTGTGTGATCTCTGGTAGGTCGTCGTCGAGACGTTCCTGAATTCGACCTGTCAGAAACGCAAACCCCTCAAAAAGGCGCTCTACGTACGGATCGCGATCCTCGATCGAATCAATATTCAGAAAGCGAGCTCGATCCGGGTACGCCTCGGCAAAGACGCGCCCGGCCTCGTAGAGGTATCGGAGCTCATTCTCGAAGTATCGATAGGTCATGAGAGCGCTTCCGACGACTACGGCCTGCCTGTGTGCAGCGCCGCACACAGGAGGTGCAAGGGCACCATCGGCCGGTCATTGCCTAATAAAGCTTGAGCTGAACCCTGCCGAAATCTGGCGATCCCAACTCGCCACCGTATGAGCCCGCCAGATCCGCGGACTTCGACCTGGTCGCAGGTCCGTGGACATCGGTGTCGGTGCGGAGCTCCATTGCTCGCGCCGACGGGACCACAGGGGGAGTCTGGTCCTCTATCCGCAGCGCAGTGAGATCCATCGCGAAGCGCCTCTCCGTCTCCGCTCGCATTAGATCAATGATGCTAATCTGCATTGCCATGGCAGGCTACAGGTTGCGGACCGTGGTTAGGTCCTGTGAAATGAACGTCGTTTCGAACCGCACTCGCCTACCCCGACTCACTTCGCCGCTCAAGATGAACGTGGTGCGCATCAGATGGGGCTGGCGGTCTGCAATCTCAACGTGCACGCGCTTCAGGCGAGGCTCGTAACGCTCCGCCGCCGAGCGGACCGCCCGCCGGAGCG
>JBJHBB010000228.1:0-4661 GCA_050485265.1 Rhodothermales bacterium
CCGTCAGGCCGTGACGAATGGCGAGGGCGAACATACCGATCGTCTCATCTGCGTCCCCGCCGAGCAGGTGCGCCCCGAGGATCCGCCCCGAGCCAGTCTCGACGAGCACCTTCGAGGCCGCGTGAGCTTCACGCGTTCGGCGGGCAGTGAACCAGCCGCTGGTGTCACGAGACTCGACATCGAACTCCAGCTCGGCGCGCCCCGCCTCCTCTTCGGTGAGGCCGGCCCCGGCAAGCCGAGGGAGTGTGAAGACGACGCTCGGCGTACCTGCATACTCTGGTCGCTTCTGGTTGCCACGCAGGAGGTTCGTGACCGCCGTGATGCCCTCATGAACCGCGACTGGCGTGAGGGGCGATCCAGCTGTGTCCGCGGCGTCTCCAGCTGCATAGACGCGCGAGTTGCTCACGCTCTGCAGGTACTCGTTCACGCCCACGCCCCGTATCGGATCGAAGGCGATCTCTCCGGCGTCGAGATCCAGTCCATCGATCTCTGGAATGCGGCCACCACCGTGCACCACCAGATCCACCTCGACCTCTTCACCGTCCCGGAAACGTGCGACGTATGACTCGCCCCGCTGCTCCACTGCGCTGACCTCCGTGCGAAGCCGCACGTCGACACCCAGCTCCCGTGAGGCCGAGACGAGCAGCTCCACGTGGTTCTGGTCGAACGCCGCCAGCGGTCGCTCGCCTCGGTGGGCGATGGTGGCCTGCGACCCGGCGCGAGCGGTCAGGTGAGCGAACTCGAACGAGATGTACCCGCCGCCGATGAACAGGATGCGCGCTGGCAGGGCCTCGAGATCGAGGAAGTCCGTGCTCGAGGCAACGAGGTGCTCGCCGGGTATTCCGAGGGGGCGCGGTCGGGAGCCGGTGGCGATCAGGAACCGATCCGCGCCGAACCGCTCACCGCCGACCTCCACCGCCGCAGGGCCCACGAACCGCGTCTCGCCGTGCAGCGTCACGACACCAAGCCCAGCGAGGTCCCGCTCCAGTCGCTCAGGGACCGGCTCCGTGAAGGTGCGCTTGAACGCCATCAAGGCCGACCAATCGACTCGCGCCTCCCCGCCGACACCGAATCCGCGCAGGCGGTTGTGAGCGTCCACCACATCGGCGACCCCCACGAGCACCTTCTTCGGGTCGCATCCGCGCAACGCGCAGGTGCCACCGTAGGGGCGCGAGTCCACGATGGCCACGCGCTGACCGGACGATGCCGCCTTGCGCGCTGCGGCCAGGCCCGCCATCCCCGCACCGATGACGAAGACGTCGAACACCGGTTCCCTCACAACGGTCCCTTGTTCGCCGCAGCCGACAGGCGCTGGTGCAGGAGAGCGGCGGACGGCCAACCTCGTCCTCCATTGTCCTCGTAGCGTCGACACGCGAGGATTGCAGGACCGTCGTACGCCTCGAGGTCCAGCCCATCGATTCGGACGGTCGGAGAGCCAGCGAAGCCACTGAGTTCAGGCGCCGACAACGCCTCGATGTTGCGCAGGCGGACGGTGGCATCGATGCCAGTCTTCGCGAGGGCGAGACCGAGATCGACCCAGGCACGCTCCCAGGAGGGGCAGCCGTCGAAGTAGAGAACCTCGATGGAGATCATGGAAGCACCCTAGACCCTCCACCGCACTAGAGAGTCAAGGGTCGGTGCGCCGAGGGCAACCCGACACGGGCACTTCAAGCCGCAGCCTCGACCCGCCGAGCGAGTCATCGCGTGGGATCGCCGCCGCTTCCTCTGAGCTTCGATCGCATGGAAGTACTCACGCAGCGTCAGCACCTCATCGGCGTGACCGGCTCGGTCCGCGATGGTCCGGATGCCGATGCCCTGGGCGACGAGGTACGAGAGGTGCATGCGGCGGGACCCACCATCAGGAACAGCGTGACAGACGCAGCGAACGCCCCTCGGCTTCAGGCCGGGGGGCGGTATCGTGCCCAGGTGGAGCTACAGTGGCGCTACGCCAGCGCCTTGCAACCTCACCTGCTTCAGGAGGATGCGCCTTCGACTCCATCCGTCCCTGACCCCGCAAGCCGTCTATGCTGAGTCCTGATGATCACTCGGGTTGAGATCGACGGTTTCAAGAGCTTCACCGACTTTGAGGTCGACCTCCAGCCCCTCTCAGTGATCGCGGGCGTCAACGGTGTTGGCAAGTCAAATCTGTTCGACGCGCTTCTGCAAGTTGGCCGGTTGGTTGGTCGCGACAGTGCGCTGGATGGAGGGACGCTACGAGAGGCGTTCGAGAGCGACCGTGGGTCACTTGGGGATCTCTTCAGCCTATACCCCGATGGTAGTCGTGCTCAACGTATGCGGTTCGCCATCGAGTTCTTCTTGCCCAAGACCATCGAAGACGAGTTCTCCGAGAAGGCAACGCTGGATCTTCAGCGACTCCGGTACGAGCTTGTGGTGGCGATGTCAGGCACTGGTGACCTGGAGCTTAAACACGAACGTCTGAAGGGGATACCGAAGAAGGGGGATAGGTTCCTCGCGCAGTACCCAATGGCGAGTCTGCCCAAGAAGCGCGTGAACTCATCAAAGATTCTCCTGGACACCGTCGATGGAGTAGTCCGGTTCCGACAGGACGGTCGCCAAGGCAAGACTCGTCGAGCATTCCAGGTCGCCAAGACCCGCAGGACGGCTCTCTCAAGCTTGAGCACGGTCGAGTTCAAGCACGCGTTCGCGACGCGAAGGGCCCTCACTGGCATTCGGTACTTGCAGCTCCAACCGAACCAGCTACGCCTTCCGAGCGCATTCGCAGCATCAACCGAACTCCAGCCATCCGGCTACGGTCTTGCAGCGGCCATGGCCCGAATCGCGAAGAAGGCCCCAGAGCGGCTTCAAAACATCTCCACAGACGTCTCACGCATCGTCCCAGGTATCCGAAGCGTCACTGTCGTCCCTGACAGCAAACGCGAGGAGTGGTCCGTCGAGATCGTAGACAGCGACGGACGCGAGCTGCCAGCGAAGCTTGTGTCTGATGGCACGTTGAGGCTTCTGGCCCTCGCAACGATCGTGCATGACCCTGACTTCTCAGGCATCGTCATACTGGAGGAACCCGAAAACGGGATCTACGCCGGACGCATCGAAGAACTCCTGGACGTGCTCGAAGCGTATCCCTATCAGACCGAAGCAGGTTTTGGACACCGCCAGCTCTTGACGAACACGCATTCCGTGCCACTGGTCCGAGCGGTACGGCAGCGACGTTCGCTGGACAGCCTGATGTTCGCGTTCTTGAAGCGTGCGGTGCGCAAGGACAGGCCGTCGCACAATGCGACAACGGTCGCACCAGTCTTCGACGAAGGGGCGCAGCCGCGGCTGTTCAGCCAAGACGAGATCAGTCGACAGCGAGTCGCGTTTCATGAGATGCAGCGCATGTTGGCATCACCGGGAGATCAAGGAGCGCTGTGAGCGCTCCGCAGATCACCTTTGCGCTAACCGCTGAAGGCACATCGGATCTCGACTTCCTGTCGTCGCTCGTCCAACGAGCTATCGAAACCTGCGTTCAACACCGCTATGACGCAGACGTCCTGCCATGCGTGGCTCCGAGCACCCGCCCGAACAGCGTTTCGTTCCCTGGGTGGATGGCGCACGTCCAGTCCGAGTGTCCCGGTGTCAGCCTGTACTTCGTGCATCAAGACTGCGATGCACCGAATGCGGATCGACTGCACGACGGACGCTGGGAGACTTGGCTTGAACGGGCAGACCTTCCTGACCGCTGGGTACCCGTATTCCCGTGCCGTGCCATGGAGTCCTGGCTGTTTGCAGATCTCGGGTTATTGGACCAGCAGCTACGACTGCATGCGTCGGATCTGACCGACCTACGCCAACAACCGACGGTGGACAACATCAATGATCCGAAGGAGCACCTGGACCGTCTTCGACGCGCAAGCTCACACAGGCGCCCGCCACGTACCGCTGTCCTACGCCAACGAATGGGCGAGCACGCGTCATTTCTTGACCTCGCAGCGAGATCGCCGAGCTTCGTGCGCTTCAAGGATGCTACCTGTGCAGCAGTAGACCATCTGTTTCAGGGGCCGTGATTCGTGTGTGGGCCTGTTGGAGCCAGTCGGTGCTGGTCCTGGAGACCAGTGGGCTCGATCTCTCTATCCCAGTAGCTCTTCAAGTGGTATCGCCGCCCGCTTCCGCTGCGCCTCGAGCGCGTGCGAGTACAGCCGCAGAGTGAGCACCGAGTCGCTGTGACCAGCGCGATCGGCCACGGTTCGGATGTCTATCCCCTTGGCGACGAGCATCGACAAGTGCATGTGGCGACCGTCATGGAGCCTCGCCCGCGGGAGACCAGCCTCCGCCTGCAGGCGATGCCAGATGGTGGTGACGTTGCTGGCGTCCAGAGTGTTCCCGAGACGGTTGGTGAAGACGCGAACGGGTGTCTGGTCCTCAGTCATCCCGAGCGTCTCGAGCTCGGTTCGCTGGCGGGAACGGTGGAGCTCGAGTACGTGGTGTGTTCCGGGGTCGATCGCCACGACTCGACGACCGGCAGCACTCTTTGGTTTGCCCTCGACGACCTGTCCAGATCGGGTGCTGACGGTCCTGCGAACGGTGATCGAGTCCTCACCGACGTCGTCCCAGGTCAGGCCGAGGAGCTCTCCGTGGCGAAGTCCAGTGGCGAACAGGACGTAGAAGAGGGCGTGCAGGCGATGCGGGCGGGAGGTGTCGAG
>JBJHBB010000229.1:0-4648 GCA_050485265.1 Rhodothermales bacterium
CACCCTCAACATCGCCCGGCTGCTCAAGAAGAACGGCACGCTCTACCTGGTGTCGCCCGAGTACGAGCAGGCCGAACTCCGGCCGCTGTTCGTCGCACTCGTCCAGGCCGTCTACCGCGCCGCCGTTGACGTCTCGGCCAACTTGCTCGATGGCGCGCCGCTCAACCCTCCGCTGCTGCTGATGCTCGACGAAGCCGGCAACATCGCGCCGCTGCAGACCCTGCCCAAGATCGCTGCCACCGGTGCCGGCCAGGGCATCACGCTGATGACGATCTGGCAGGACCGCGCCCAGATCCGCGACCTCTATCGGGAGTCGGAGCGGACCCTGATCTCAAACCACACGACCACCGTGTGGCTGCCCGGCAGCCAGGATCTCGACACCCTCAAACTGCTGTCCGATCTGATCGGCGACCAGTGGGTCGCCGCTGCAACCGTCTCCGCTGCCCCTGACGGTGGCCTGTCGGTCTCCGAAGGGTCCGAGCGAATCGACGTCGCCCCACCGGCATTCCTTCGCACGCTCGGGCACGGCACCGCCGTCATGCTGACCGGCAACACGCCATCAGCCCTGATCCGGACCCACGCCTACTACCAGCAGCACCGCTGGCGCCGCCTCATCGACGCTGAGGAACTGCGTCGCCACGCGGATATACATGGCGGAACCGGGCCGACCACCGCCCGACGGTGGGAGGAGAAGCAGTGGCCCGACACTCTCCCTGGCGGACCGGATGGCAGCTCGCCAGCCACCGAGGCCTTCGGCCGCGAGAACGCCGACCCGCATCGAGGCTCACTCGGCCGTGTCCTCGCCGCCGACTACCCGCCCGTCCCCTGCAACCGCGACGAGCGACGCAAGTGGGGACCCGGCGGCGCCGCCATCCCCGACCAGCTCCGCAACGAACCCGGCCGCTGGGGAGCCATCGACCTGCCCGCGGACCTCGCCGAGCAGCTGGGAATGACCCGTGTCGATCTCGCAGAGCCGTCCGCCCGGCGTCGCGCCCTTCCGCACGTACTGGAAACCGGTCCAGCCGACCTTGTCGCCGCCATCCTCACCCTCCCGCAGCTGCAGACCGAGTGGCCCCACCTTGAGCTGTCCGACATCCTCCGCGACGCCTGGGAATGGTGCTACCCGAGCCTGGCCGACGACATCGCACGGCAGCGCCCATCCCTCAGCGTCGGCGGCGATCAGTGAGATGATCCTGCCAAGCACGCCGTGACTGTCCGCCAGAGACCACAGCGACGGGCCCCTTCACATGCAGTTGGACGAATGCCGTCGGGCGTCGCCCTGGCCGGGGCGATCCACCGCGGCCCTCAGCAGCTTCCCCACCAGGATGCCCGACTGAGCGACTAGTCTTCGCCATCCAAAGACGACCCAGCGCGACCGGTGAGAGGGGCGGGGGTGGCGGAAGTAGCCGTTGCCTGGGATGGGGACGACTGGGAGGCGCGATGCCTCCTTCTCCTTCGACTGCGGTATCGACCCCCTGCGAGCTACCACTTTCAGCGGGTTCCTGCAGACGACCAAGGGGATCACGGCATTGAGGGCTTCTCGACCGACGGGTGTGTCTATCAGTGCTATGCCGGCGACTCCCGGTTGAAGATCAAGGATCGATACGAAGCCCAGCGCGACAAGCTAACCGACGACATCGGCAAGCTGATCGAGAATGAACAGGAGATAGGGCAACTCCTGGGTGACGTAGTGGTTACCAGGTACTACTTCATGGTTCCTGTGCATGACAGCAAACGGTTGAACAAGCATGCTCAGGACCAGGCCCAGCGCGTCAGGGAAGCTGAGCTGTCCATCGTCGGAGACAGCTTCGATGTCGTGATCGTGACGGAAGAAGACTTCCCTGTCGAAGTTCAGACCGCCCTTCGGGAGCGACTGGAACAGATGAATCTGACGCCGGTCGATGTCACGTCTGCTGCGGTCGACGCCTTTCTCGATGCCCAGCCCTCGCAGGTCGACAACATGGAGAGAAAGCTCGCCAAGATCCCTGAACTCGCGGAGGAAGAACGACGCGCGGACGTAAGGCGTCGACTTATTAGCGAGCACATCCGGGGTGAGAACATCATTGATCAACTTCGAGACCAGCACCCTGCTGGCTACGAGTCGTTAGAGGAGGTTCGAAATCACGAGGAGGAGGATCTGCCGTTGCGATGCTCTCTGTCCACCTCTCCACCGCTCGTACTCCTTGAAAAGGTCCGCGAGGGATACACGCATCGTCTTCAGTCAGAGTTGAGCTTCATGAAGGATCGCGACGTCGCACGAGTCGGCTGGGCGACTACAGCGGAGTGGCTGATGGAGTGCCCTCTTGACTTCCAGGCGACCTCATGAGCACCGACGCGGTGCTCCGTGGTGTCTTCCATCGCAGGGCACGATCGTATCCCGCAGATCTGCGGCGCTATTGGCGCGTGCCTCTCATTCTCCTCGTTGTCGACTCGTGTTGGGGGCGCTCGGCGACCCGCACCCAGCTGCATGTCCTTGGGTCGGCGTTGCTCCGATCCGACGTGCGCCAGGCCCTTCCCCAGCTCCTAGCTGGAGGGACGCCTGATTGGGCTCCTATTCGTTACGATCCCGCACTAGAACGAGGGATCGATCTAGCCATCGGATCGGGGCTTCTAGCGCACGAGGCGACAGGCAGGTTCACCCTCACTGGTTCAGGCAATTCCCTCCTGGAGCAGATTCGATCTGAGGAGAGCGTTCTGCGAAGTGAGCGGGATGCGATCGATCGACTGCCCCGACGTTTCACTCACACCGACGCGTCGCGGCTCCTCAACTAGGACTTTGTCATGACGCTCCGACTTCGTCGTCTCTCTCTCCGAGTGACCTCTGCGGAAGGTCCCATGGGTGCGGAGGTCGAATTTGCACCTGGTCTGGTGGTTCTACGAGCGGACAATTCGACCGGCAAGTCCACGGCCCTCCAAAGTGTCGTCTTCGCGCTCGGACTCGAGGGCATGCTCGGACCGTCGCACGCAATTCCATTGCCGCATGCGATGACCCATCGAGTGACAGACCCGTCCGGACGGGAGATCCCCGTGCTCGAATCCTCGGTCCTACTGGAGATCGAGAACGCCGACGGTGAAGTGGCAACCCTTAGGAGGTACTCGAAGCACGACACCGTTGACCCCAACCTCATCACGGTCTTCGCGTCTCCCGTCTTGACAGAGGACGAGTGGGCCGATCGAACCGACTACTTCGTACGGCTACCCGGCGCCGCACAGCGCGAGCTCGGGTTCCACCGATGGCTCGCTCAGTTCCTGGGCTGGTCGCTGCCTGAAGTTCCACGATTCAACGCGCCACCATCGCCTCTCTACCTAGAAACGATCTTCCCCCTGTTCATCGTCGAACAGAAGCGCGGGTGGGCAGGTGTCCTGTCGCGGGTGCCAACGCACCTGCAAGTGCGGGATGCGCCCCGCCGGGCGGTGGAATTCGTACTCCGACTGCAAGGTTCTGAACTAGCCCTGGAGAGGCAGCGGCTGGAGGCAGAGGCCCAGTCGGTCACCCGCCAGTGGCAAACCCACGTGACGCGCGCGGAACTCAGCGCAACGGATGTCGGGGGAATCATTCAAGACCTCCCCTCATCGCCAGTGGCTACCTGGCCACCGAGTCCGTTGCCAACTGTGCTCGTCCCCGTGGGACAGGAGTGGCACAACCTTGATGCCGAGCAGGCTCGTGTGACCAATGAACTCGATGATCTAAAGGCTCAGGAAGTACCTCAAGCCGAGGAGGCTGCACCGGAATTGCACGAGAGGCTCGATGAGCTCAATTCGCGGCTGCATGACATGAGCGGTCTCTATGACTCCATTATGAGAGACCTGGCGTTGGATGGTGAAGAACTCGAATCAGTGCAAGAGCGCCGGGCGCGATTGACCGAGGAACTTCGGCGGACTCAGGATTCCGTCCGACTTCGTCAGCTCGGTTCACCCCTGCATGAATGGGTCCACCTTGAGGAATGCCCCACCTGCCATCAGCACCTTCCGGAGCTGCTGCTTTCGACTACTGATGGCCAGCAGATTGTTTCCCTTGAAGATGCCGAGCAGCGAATCCGGGAACAAATCGACCTCGTTGGTGCGCTTGAGCGCGACCTTGCTTCGACCATCGAAGCAAAGATGTTGCGGAGAGAGGCGGTTGACTCCACAATTGTCGATCTTCAGGGCGCCGTGAGGTCTGTTAAGCAGACGCTTACGGGACCCGCTGGATTACCATCAGTTGCTCATGTTCACCAGATTGTCAACCTTGAGCGGCGTCAGAGCGCTCTCGCCTCGACGAGCGAGGTGCTACGGCAGGTTGTGCGCGACCTGGGACCGCTCGCCGAGGAGTGGCGAAGGATCCAGGGCCGTCTGGCGGAGTTGCGGAACGTCGACATTGCTGAGGAAGACGAAAGGAAACTCGCTCGCCTCGAATGGCTGCTGATCGACCAACTCCGCGAGTACGGATTCCGCAGCCTGCCAGCCGACCAGATTAAAGTCTCAAGAGAGCGCTACACGCCTACGCACGAGGGGTTCGACCTCGGGTTCGATCTATCGGCAAGCGATATGATTCGCCTTATTTGGGCCTACCTGCTGGGACTTCTGGAGATCGACAGAGAGTTCGATACCAACCATTGCCGGTTGTTGTTGCTTGATGAGCCTCGTCAACAATCGACCGATCCTATCG
>JBJHBB010000230.1:0-2011 GCA_050485265.1 Rhodothermales bacterium
GAGCTACAGGACCTCGAGCGCCTGCTCGACAGAGAAGAGTTCGAACCGGCGGAGCGAGAGCGGCTCGGCAGGGCCCTGGCCTGGGCCCGGAGCATGCCACCTTCCGATGAGATCGACTTCGTCTTCAACGAGATCGTCGAACCGCGCAGGTTCAACGTCCCCGCAGTTATCACCGATACGTCTCTGACCGTCGTATACACGGCGCGCAATGTGCGCGTCGACTCGACCGCGGGGCTCGATGCGGTCCATGAGGACCTCCTCAGGCGCGCTCGGCAGTTCGGTAGCGTTCACCGACCGCTCGTCCTAGAACTTGGAAGCGGCCTGCCTCCGCAGTTGATCCACTATGGGGAAAGCGACACCGTGCGCGCCCTCCGCGTGTTCCCGTATGTCCAGTTGCTGTTCGTGGCACTGTTCATCCTGGTCGGCTACATGGGCTTCTCGTATGTGCGCCGGTCCGAGCAGAGCAATCTGTGGGTGGGGATGGCGAAAGAAGCGGCGCACCAGCTGGGGACACCGCTCTCGAGTATGATCGGGTGGATCGAATTGCTCCGCCTGAGAGACGCCGCCTCTCGTGAGATCGCCGACGAGCTCGACAAGGACGTCGGCCGCCTGAACCGCGTGGCGGATCGCTTTCAGAAAATCGGCTCGACACCCGAACTGAGTCCGCAGTCACTCGCCCCGGTAATCCAGACGACCGTCGACTACGTCGAGCGCCGCCTACCGCAAATCGGTGCCAGGACGAAGCTTTCGGTGGACGTGCCGGACGACCTGCAGGTTCTCATGAACAGAGAACTCTTCGAGTGGGTCATCGAGAACCTCCTCAAGAACGCGCTGGACGCGATGGATGGAGACGACCGCCGGATCACCATCGAGGCTCGGCACGCACCGCGGAAAAGAGGGAGACGCGGCCGCCCGTCCGTCGAAATCGATGTTTCGGACACCGGACGGGGGATCGAACGCGGCGCTCAGAAACTGATCTTCAGACCGGGCTTCTCAACCAAGAAGCGCGGCTGAGTCTGGCCAAGCGCATCGTCGAGCGCTACCACGGAGGTTCACTGACGCTCGTGTCGTCGAAGGTGGGAGAGGGCACGACATTTCGCGTCCTCATTCCGGAAGCACCTTCGGCCATCCAGACGATGAAATGAGGCAAGTCCTTTCAGTTGGACTGCTCCTGGTCACCATCGTCGTGGCCTCCTGTGGCGGAGATACTTCGACCGATAGGTGGGCCGAGTTGGGCGCAGGTTTCGAAGAGGTGAGCTTGCCGATCGAACAGCGCTCCGGACAGCCTCGTCTGGTTGCTGCTGGCGACAGTCTGGTACTGAGCTGGGTCGAACGAACCGACGACGGCGCCGAGCTCAAGTTCGCGGTCCGAAACGCCGATGCGTGGTCGGATGCGATCTCAGCCGCATCGGGCGATGACTGGTTCGTGAACTGGGCCGACACGCCCGGCGTGATCCCGATCGGTACGGGTGCCTACGCGGCGTTCTACCTCCAGCGGACCGGCCCGCAACCGTATCAGTACGCGATCCGAGTGGTGTTCTCGCACGACGCAGGGTTGTCATGGTCACAGCCACACACACCCCATGCAGAGCACGTACAGGCCGAATTCGGCTTCGTGTCGGCTCTGCCAGAGGAAGGCGGCGTTCGCCTCGTGTGGCTGGACGGTGAGGACACGCAGAACGGCCACGATGACGGACATGGAGACATGGTACTTCGCACGGCGGTCCTCGCTGACGACGGCACGACTGCTCATGACGAGATCGTCGATGATCGGGTTTGCGAGTGTTGTCCCACCGCCGCCGTACGAACATCTGCTGGGCTCACGATCGCCTATCGCGACAGGTCGGACTCCGAGATTCGGGACGTGGGGATAGCTGTGCTACGAGACGGCGCTGCCCCTCAACGCGTCATTCCGCACGTCGATGACTGGGAGATTGCCGGATGCCCCGTAAACGGGCCGTCGCTCGCCACCGATGGCGAACGCGTGTCTCTGGTCTGGTTCACCGGAGTC
>JBJHBB010000230.1:2021-4640 GCA_050485265.1 Rhodothermales bacterium
AAGTGGGACGTAGAGGCGCTCACTGTCGACGCTGACCGGCCTGAGGGGCGAGTGAGCACGGCCATGCTGCCCGCTGGCGACGTGCTAATCAGCTGGATCGCGCGTGAAGGCGACGGCGGTCAGCTGCGCATTGCGCGGGTCGGCGACGACGTGCGCCAGCCAGTCGACGTCACCGGCATCGATCTCGGTCGATCGAGCGGCATTCCACGGATCGCGATTTCAGACGGCAGCGTGTGGATTGCCTGGGTCGACACAAATGAGCGAGGGCGCGTCCGCCTCGCTCGCACTTCACTTGACAGATTCGACTAGCGCTCGCCGAGTCGCGGCCGCACGACCTCAAACCAGTCGTCCTCGATCGATTCGATCACCGAGATCTGGTTCGTAAGAATTGACCCTCCAGAGTGAAGAGGCACCTTTCGCTCGGCCAATCTGAGTCGTCCAGCGGGGGTCTGCAGCGCGCGGTAGTCCACCCAGCGGAATGAGCGGGGAGACTCCGAGTTCTGGAGGAGAAACGTCCAGCGATCTACGAGGCCCGTTCCGCGGTCGGCAAAGAGCCAGTACTGATCGCCCGGGGTCAGACCGACTTGCTCAAAGCTCAGATGAAGGGCGATATGCGATGACGACGCAGAGTCCGGCTCGAGCCGGCGAGTGACACCGTCGTCAAAGACTTTGAGAGGCGCCAGCAGCCAGTATAGATCGTTGATAGACCGCCGCTCCGCGACGGCGACAGCCGACTGATCCCCGATGCTCTCGACCACTTGCCCAGCTCGATAGACGATTCCGTCATCCGGCCAGGAGCGAAAGATGCCCACGTATGTCGAGTCGTTGGGAGCGTCCGCGGGCCACTCCACGCGATAGCGGCCGTTCGCACGGTCCCACAGGTGGTGGGCGACCTGGCGCACCGACCCTTCTTGCTCGAAGCCGAATGTGAATCGTAGTGCATCGATCGATTCCAGCGCCCGAACGCCCGCAGAGTCGACAATGAACTGCGCCACCCCGTTGGCGGTATCCAAGTCGTGCGGTGTAGGCTCTTCATGAGCGTAGTCCTGCTGATCGGCGCAGCTTGCAAGCGCTAGCATCAGCGCGCTCGCAATGATCAGGGCAGGAAGCTGAGACGGCGTCGTCATGGTGCTAGCGGTCGATTCGCATCCCCGTTAGGAGATCGTTCGGAGGGATCTCGGTGACCGTCACGAAGATTTCGCCGCGGTCGCGCCAATACGCGACATCAGCGTTTCGGACGCGCACCACGTGAGGAGTGGGATCGTCGGCCAGCTGGTCGTACTGTTCGCGCGAGAGCGCGATACGGTCTGGTACCTGGTCGAGGAGCGCGTACGTGAGGATCAGCACAGTCACTGACCGACCGTCATCTCCTTGATACTTGAGAGCGGGGACCTCGATGGTCTGGGCGATGCGTGCGATGCCCGCTGAGGTCAGGCCTGCGGTGTCGAAGAGGGGAATCCCCAGGCGCCATCCAAACTCCTCACGGAAATAGGCGCGGGCGCTGGCAGGGCTGGAAGTCTGGACTTCGGAGGATGCTCGGTTGGCAGCCGATACTGCGACTGTGAGGGCATCGTCGGGATCACGCGGCCGGTCGTCGCGGGTGAGTGCAAACGCGATCAGGCCAATCGTCGCTAGAATGACCACGATGATTGCGATTCGCCCTCCGATTCCGCCGGTTTCCGTGGGCCGTCCTTCCGACCGAGGATAGCTCGGGAGATTGTCTTCCGGAGAGACTGTAGGGACGTGCGATGGCTCCGGCGTTTCCGACGACGCGGTGTCAGAATCGTCCATCGGTTCCGAGGGCGTGGTCTCGGCGTCCGGGCGCCGTCGAGCACCGTCCGGCAGATTGGGCTCGGACTCAGGGGGAGGCAGTTCGGCCGAGAACAACAGCATCGTATCCAGGACAGTGTGAGAGAGAAGAAAGTATACCCGTCAGCGGCGATCGCCGAAGACAGCGTTAACCGCGCTTCCCTTGATGAGAGAGAGCATCTCGGCGGCGTTGCCGCCATTGACGCTGACCTCAAGGTGACCGGATGAGCCCACCACCACGAGCGGCTCTCCGGATTCGACGCAGGCGTACGTCTTCGCAATGCCGTCGATGATCGTTGAGCCAGCATAGAATCGCACCTCGCGATCGCGTCCATGGGCTGCGATCACGTCAGCCGGAATGTTCGTGATGGCGTTCCCGTAGCGGTCGATGTGAACGATCCAACCTTGCACGCCCTGCTCATCGGCGCGCGGCCGCACCCAGTGGAGTTTCACGAGAGACTCGGGATCGGCGGGGTGTCCGACCTCCTCCAGGTCGACACCGCGAGCCAGGTGGGCAGCGACAGGGGCAAAGACATCGCGACCGTGAAACGTGTTGCTCGAGCTTGCGGCGCGCCAGAACTCGGTTCGCTCGAGGACGACGACCTGGTCCGGAAGCTCGCCCCCCAGGACGTCCTTGCCCAGAAGAAGCGAGAACAGCCCGTTGTCCGGGCCAACAAACAAGTGGTCCGCGATTCGGCAAGCGATCGCGCGCCTGCTCGTTCCGACCCCGGGATCGACCACGGCGAGGTGGATCGTCCCCACGGGGAAAAACGGAACCGCCTGTCGGAGCGCCCAGCCCGCCTCCATGAC
>JBJHBB010000231.1:0-2021 GCA_050485265.1 Rhodothermales bacterium
AGTCATGGTGGCGAGGATATGGCCGGGGCCATACGAGCGCTCAACCAGCTAGGTTACTCGGTCGATGCTATGGCAATCGATGCGCGCAGGTTCGTGCCGCAGTCACGGCCAAGGTTGTTTCTAGTGGGCGCGCAGGATGCACCATTATCCGTCGATGCGCCCGATTCGGAGTTGCGGCCCGACTTTCTGCAGAGTTTCTACGGCGATCCAAGACTCATCATGCATAAGGCGGATCTTCCAACTCTTCCGACACCGCTCTTGGAGGGGTTCTCGGGACAAGTTGAGGAGATGACCGATGATGACCCACGATGGTGGGGACCCGATAGGAAGTCCGCCTTTGTTTCTAGCCTGAGTTCTGTTCAACGCTCGCGATTCGACGACCTTCTAGAGACCTCAGGCGTGGTCTATCGCACTGCGTACCGGCGCACTCGGAAAGGCGTGGCTGTCTGGGAGATGCGACGCGATGACATCAGCGGCTGCTTGCGCACTGCGCGCGGCGGTTCTTCAAAGCAAGCTGTGGTCCGATTTAAGTCGGGCCGCGTAGATGTCCGTTGGATGACGCCTTTGGAATACGCCCGGCTCATGGGTGCGGGGGACTACCGACTAGAGGGGATCCGCGACAATCAAGCATTCTTTGGTTTCGGTGATGCTGTCTGTGCCCCGGTCGTAGAGTGGCTCGGTTCGCATTATCTGCGACCCCTAGTGGAGGGTGCTTTCCTCGAAAGGCCGGTGCTAAGGTTGGCGAATGAGTGAGCCTCGGTCACCTCATGCTGTGGGAGGAATACGCGGTGAAATTGCACGTGTTATAAATTCCACCGACTCGCAGGGTCGGATTGTCGGCAATGCGAAGTGGGGATCCTATTGCTTCTATGACTTTGATGGCGAGCCGATCTATGTCGGGCAGACAAAGGAGCAACTCCGAACTCGGATTCGGCGGCACTTGACGAATCAGCGTACAGACGCTGTTGCGATGAATGTGCTTGATCCGTTTGAAGTTTGTTGGATTGAGATGTGGCCCTTGTGGGAGTATGAGGGTGTCGGAGCGCGAGATTCCGAGTTCGCGGCCGCGTCTCAGCACCTTAATGCTCTTGAGTACACCGTGTATGAGCATGTCCTCAAGCAGAGTCCAATTGGCGCTGTACTCAACGAGAAGGACATGCAGGTCTTTGAGACGGTCTTGCTTCCTGAATCCCTGCGGGGCTGCGTGATCCCAGAATCGATGTTCGCGGAGCGAAAGCATAGTGATGTGCGCATAGCTCGGCGAGCTCAAACCATCGCGGCCCTCGCCAAAGTGATTTCGGAACGCGAGGTGTCCTCGGGGCTCAGAAGGACTTTGGTTACGCAAGCCCGCAGACTCGAGCGGTTGGCTTCGAATCGGTATGAAGTACTGAACCACGGGGCAGACGCTGACCTTGTTCTTAAGGAGTTCACAGACGCTGGCCGAGAAGATGGCGACTAGTTCCTAGTATCCGACTAGGAGCACTCCTTCGAACGGAAGTTTGAGTCGTTGGGAAGCGTAAATCGCCTCAAGTTGACCCTTCGTATTCGAATATGCGTGGATACCGCCAGCGCCTGCGTTTGAGCGATAGGTGATCGGCTGCAAGAGCACGAGAAATCTCGCGTCGAGGATTAGTGATGTCCGGACGATATCGCGGTAGTCAGCGTTGTTGGCGGCACCGCGCCCTGCTTCGACTTCAAGTGCGATTCCCAGCTCGTCATGGAATCCATCAATCTCGTAGTTGACCTCAGGGACGCCTTCGTTTCCGTAGAGAACAGCGCGAGCGATCTTGTCAGCCTTGGTCTTTCCAGTCTCGACGGCGAAGCCTAGTTTCTCAAGATCGTCTCGCAGTGCAGCGAGGACCTCATCACTCTTGAGTCCGGTCCATTTGTCAACTGTAGAGATGGAAGCACTGTGGGTTGCGATTAGAGTCGTGAGCTTGTAGGCCCACGCAGGTGGTGTCGTGTTTGACGGAAAGTAGCGCCATAACGGGTAGGTCACGCCACTAGCTTGTCGGAGTCGG
>JBJHBB010000231.1:2031-4622 GCA_050485265.1 Rhodothermales bacterium
TCGGCGCGAAGAAGCTAGTACCTGCTAGTCGGTGTTCTTGACCTCGTAGGTAATAGACTTCATTACCTTGCCAGCCGAAGATGGTTATGGACACATTGCCCCGCAACCAGAAAGGCACTCAATTGACGACCCAGACAACGCTCAAGCCCAGGCCCACATCCTCCGCGCCAACCGCTCCAGCCACCATTGAGGCCCACGCGCTCTTGCGCCGGCTCTTCTCCATCGACGCCGTCATAGGACTTCCCATGGCGCTTGCTTTCGTAATCTTTGCGGGGCGACTCTCACAGTGGCTCGGCCTGCCATCACTTCTCCTTACCAGCTCAGGCGCGTTCCTCTTGGTTTGGGCCGTCGCGTGGACAGTGGTCGCTCGCACTCGACCACACTCTCTGATCGCTGCCGCCATCATTGTCGCGATGAACCTCGCATGGACCGCACTCAGCATCGCGATCGCCGCAGGCGCCTGGTTTGAGCCGAGCTCCGCCGGCATCGCCATTGTCGCTGCCCAAGCACTGTTTCCAGTCTCCGTAGCGGTCCCGCAAGCCATAGCCGCCGTGGCCATGTACCGCCATCGCAAGCAGTCTGAAACCATCACTACATGAGCACCCCGGCCAACGCACCTCAGCAGCACCTCGCCCCGGTGGGCGAGGTGCTGCGGCACTGGCGCCGCGTTCGCCGCATCAGCCAGATGGACGCCGCGCACATGGCACAGGTCTCGCCCCGGCACCTGAGCTTTGTCGAGAACGGCCACGCCCGCGCTAGTCGCGACCTGCTACGCCGCCTTGGCCGCACTCTCGACATGCCGCTGCGCGACCGCAACCTGTGGCTTCGTTCGCTTGGTGGCGGGGTTTTTGCAGCGCTCCGTGGCGGTCTTGTTGCCGCGATCACGCAGGACTGGCTGCAGGTAGGTGTCGCGGTCTGAACCGAGAGGGGTGCGCCCGGTCGGGGCTGTTTGGATCGCTGCCGCTACGTCAGAGTCCGAAGGCTCCGCCGCTGACGAGGATCACGATGCCGAGGCCGATGAGAACGATGGGGAAGAGGATGTGCTCCCAGCGTTCGAGCACTTCGGCGATCGGGGGGCGGGTGGCGACGAACTTTGCCAGGGCCACCAGGACCGCGACGAGCGCGAGGAAGACGATGCAGTAGGCGACTACTGCGAGAGGTTCCACGCTGAGGAAGACAGGGGTGTAGACGCCGATGTTGTCGCCGCCGTTGGCAAGGGTGACGCCTGCGACTGTCCACACGCCGACCTTCTTGCCGGCAACCTTGGCCTCGTCGTCATCGTCTCCGCGCCAGGCCGGCCATGCGGCCCAGAGGCCGAGGCCCAGAGGGATGAGACCGAAGTACGGGATGGCTGCCGAGGGCAGGAATGCTCCGGCACCGATGGTCACCAGGACCGTGGCACCGAGGATGCCGGCGAATCCGAGGTACTGGCCGGCCAGAATGCGGGCGGTAGTGCCGCGCTGGCCTGCCCCTCGCGCGAAGAAGAGGGAGACCACGATGATGTCGTCGATGTTGGTCGCTGCGAACAGGCCCATCGCCTGCAAGACCGAGGTGAGGATCATGCGCCCTCCCCAGCTGCGTCGCATCCGGGAAGCGAGCAGGCGGGATCGATGCACGGGGCGTCTTCGTCCACTGCCAGGGTGGCATCGACCAGTGCCGTCAGCGCCTGCGCCAGGTGCGAATCGGCGATCTCATATCGTGTCCGACGACCCTCGGGCTCGGAGACGACGATCCCGCAATCGCGCAGGCATGCCAGGTGGTTGGACACGTTCGGGCGTGTCAGGTCCAGATCTCGGGCCAGTTCCGCCGGGTAAGCGGGATGGTCGAGCAGGGTCAAGATGATCCGGGATCGAGTGGGGTCGGCCAGTGCACGACCCAGGCGGTTCATCACGTCGAGACGCGAAGCAATAGTCAGCATGGACTGAACTATACAGCGCGCACTGAACACTCGGTCACAGGCGTCAGCCCAGATCGCATGCCCGTAAGGGGAACCCTCACCGGACACCACCGCTACTTATCGAGAGGAACGACGGCACGCCTGGCGGGCTGTCCCGTAAGACCCGTCCGGTGAACTGTCCGGTGAAGGGAGGCTATATGACACACTGGGGAGCATGTCCCCCTTGAAGGTCGGCTATGCCCGAGTCTCCACCGACGAGCAGGACCTGACCGCGCAGCGTGACGGACTCGCGGCGTTCGGCGTCGATCCCAAGCGCATCTACGTCGATCACGGGCTCACGGGCCGCAACGTCGACCGTGAGGGCCTGCGGCAGGCGCTGGCAGCGTGTCGGGACGGCGATACGTTCGTGGTCACCAAACTCGATCGGCTGGCGCGTTCGGTCCGTGATGCCCACCAGATCGCCGACGACCTCGCGGCGCGGGAAGTGAAGCTGAGCATCGCCGGATCGGTGTATGACCCGACCGACCCGATGGGGAAGCTGTTGTTCAACGTGCTGGCGATGGTCGCCGAGTTCGAAGCCGACCTCATCCGTGCCCGCACCCGCGAGGGGATGAAGGTCGCCAAGGCCAAGGGCCGGCTGCGCGGGAAGTCACCGAAACTCACCCCCCGGCAAGAAGCTCACCTCGTCCAGCTA
>JBJHBB010000232.1:0-4616 GCA_050485265.1 Rhodothermales bacterium
CCCGTATAGGCGGCTGCCATGCCCAGGACGCTGTACATGCTGACGATCCCGAGTACATAAATCAGCGCCATGGTGAAGGAGTAGCCGATGGAGCTCTGTTCGCCGGTTTTGCTGCCGAACAGGGAAACCGTAACCGAGAGCATCGGGTAGATGCAGGGTGTAAGGTTCAGTGCCAGCCCGATCAGGAAGATGCCCGCCATCACCAGAAGCAGCCAGCGAGCCAGACCCTCGCGAACGAGACCCACGCCGAATGCCAGCAGCGCCATGGCCCCAGCAAACAATAAGAGTGCTGTGGCGGCTAGCCTCAGCAGACCGATTGTCTGCGGGGAGAGTTGGCCGGGTTCACGATCCATCTTCAGAAAATCTACAGTCGGGTCGTTAGTGAACCCGAACGCAGGGTCCCATCGTCATAGCTGCACCTCTTCCATCTCCACACACTGAACTGATGGCTGATCCGAATCCATCCCCCGACATCCTGCTCGTAGAAGACGACGATGCCCTGCGAGACCTGATCGTCGGGAGGTTGCGGGACTCGGGTTGGACGGTGCGGACGGCGGCCTCGGGCGACCGAGCGCTGGACGAAATCCGGCGGCGCGCTCCCGATCTGCTCGTCCTCGACATCATGCTACCTGGAACGGATGGGCTGGAAGTGTGCAGACGCGTCCGTGCGGACCATCCCCTGCTCCACATCATCATGCTCACCGCACGGAGCGACGAACTGGACCGGGTCGTCGGCCTCGAAGTGGGGGCAGATGATTACCTCACCAAGCCGTTCAGTCTGCAGGAGCTGGTCGCTCGGATCCGTGCCGCTCTCCGGCGGCAACGAGCTACCCGTGAGCATATCCGCGAAGACGACGATCAAGAAGAGGTGCACGTTTTCGGCGATCTTAAAATCGACGTCACCCGTCGCGAGGTCGAACGGGCAGGCAAGCCGCTCCACCTGACTGTTCGCGAGTACGACTTGTTGGTCCACCTGGCCCGCAACCCGGACCGGCCATTCACGCGGATGCAGCTGCTGGAGGAGATCTGGGGCGAAACTTATGAGGGCTACGCGCGGACGATCGATTCACACGTGCAGCGGCTAAGAGCGAAGGTCGAGGAGGAAGCGAACAACCCACTGTGGATCAAGACCGTGTGGGGCGTCGGCTACAAGCTGGCCTCAGGCGCAGAGTGACGCATCCGTCCCCGACACGCCGCGGTTCCGTCTTCTGGCGAGTGGCCGGCGTGCTGTTCGCCGCGCTCCTGGTGACAGGGCTCGGTGGGGTGGTGATGAGCGCGTACCTCTGGGAGACGCGCAGCGGCGAACTGATCCGCAACTCCCTTGCGCTTCGTCTCGACGGGCTCGCCGACGAGATCGAGAGTCGCGCCACATTCGAGCCTGTCGGCGAGGGCCTGAGCTCCGCGTTGGTAGTCGACGAAGAGTTGCGCTATGAGCTTTCCACGCGCTTTCCCGATCCCATCACCGTTGTCGGTCCCGACGGGCTGCCTGTCCTCGATGACGAGTACATCGCGATGCCAGAGAGTGTCGTCGAACGCCTGGCTGTCGGGCGAATCGCCGTTGAGCTTGACGAGCGGCCACCGTGGGCTCTCGTTCCTCTCTTCGACCTGGACGGGATGCCGGCCGGCGGCCTCGTGGTCTATCCGCTGGAGCGGGCGCTCGAGCGCGAGCTTGCCGCCGCGCGCGACGCCACACGCAGCGCGCTATGGATCATCGTCCTGGTCGCCATCGGGATCGCCATCTTGCTCGGCGGACTGCTCACCGCAAGCCTCGTTGCACCTCTGCGCAGAATGACGTCTCGAGTCGAGGCAATAGGAGCGGGACGCTTCGACGAGCGCCTCGCAGTCTCCGGTAACGACGAGTTCGGGCGGCTTGCCTCGACGATCAACGAGATGGCTACGCGTGTCGAGAACAGCTTCGACGTGCTGCGTCAGTCCGACACCATGCGTCGCGAACTGGTCGCCAACATTGGCCACGACCTGAGGACGCCCCTGGCCTCGGTGGAAGGATATCTGGAAGAGGCTCAGCGATTCCTGGCCGAGGGGCGTATCGAGGATGCCCGTAGTGCGCTGGCGACCTCGAGATCACAGGCGAGACACATCGAGCGCCTGGTGGACGACCTGTTCGAGCTCAGTCTGCTGGATCCCACGCGCGATGCTGGCAAGGGGCAACCAGTCTTGCGGCTAGAACCGGTTCCGTTGTCGGAGCTTCTCAACGACGTCGCCGATGCGTACAGGATCCGCATGGAGAGCGAACGCGTGACTTTCGTGGTCGACGTCCCCCCTGACCTGCCGTCGCTGGAAGCTGACGGCGCTCGGTTGCACCGATTGTTCGCGAATCTGATCGACAACGCCCTCAGGCATACTCCGCCCGGCGAAGAGATCGTCCTCGTCGCAACACGTGAGCAAGAGCGGATTGTCGTGACGGTGTCGGACACCGGTGAGGGAATCGACCCTGATTCGCTCGAATACATTTTCGATCGATACTACCGCGGGACATCTTCGAGGACACGCGTCCATAGCGGCAGCGGCCTCGGCCTGGCCATCGCGCGTGCGATCGCTGAGGCGCACGGCGGATCGATTACCGCGGTGAGCAAGGTTGGCGAGGGCAGTACGTTCACCGTATACCTCCCGTACGAAGGGCGCTCGGAAGGGCGTTTCGACGACGAGTGACACCCGTTATATTCGCCGCTGCCACGAGCCAACGCACCGCCGCTGATCGCTTCGCTACGCCTGCTACCGACATTTCCCGGCCATCGGGGCCGACCCTCGCGATTTGCGATGCGACATACGATCACGCTTGTGCTTGTTTTTGGGGCGATGCTCCTCGCACCTGACGTCTGGGCCCAGAATTGGGGACAGATCGAAGGACGCGTCACTGAAGTCCAGTCCGGAGCGCCCATCCCAGGCGCCACCGTCATCATCGATGGGACGGGCTTCGGCACGGCCGCGGACGCCTCCGGTTTCTACCGCCTTCGAGCGCCATCAGGGCAGTACCTGCTGCGCGTTTCGGCCGTGGGCTTCGTGACACGAACCGACTCGGTCCGCGTCGTTCGCGACCAGACCACCAATCTCAACATCCGCCTTGCCGAGGCAGAGGTCGAGCTCGAGGGCGTAGAGGTTCTGGGGGATATCACCATTCGGGACGCCGGGGTCCAGACCCTCGACCCCCGCACGGCGCAAGCTATCCCCACACCACTACCTGACGGTTTCCGCGCGCTACAGGTCTTGATGGGAGTGGCTACCAGCACGGAGACGTCGTACCAGTACTCGGTGCGCGGCGGCGGCTATAACGAGAATCTATACTACATCGACGGATTCGAGGTCTATACCCCGTTCCGCACGCGGCAGGGCGAGCAAGAAGGTCTCGGGCTGGTGAATCTCGACATGACCGAGCAGATGACGCTGTACACCGGCGGCTTCCCCGCGCGCTTCGGGGGCAAGCTGTCCAGCGCGCTGGTGGTCGACTATCTGCGGCCGCGGGAAGGTTTCGGAGGCTCGGTTGCGGCCTCGGCGCTGGACGCCAGTGGGGTCGTGCACGGCGCGGCCTTGAACGGGCGTCTCGGTGTAGCCGTGGCGGGGCGGCGGTCGCGCCCCAGTGGCTTCTTCGGCACACAGGAACTCAAGGGCGACTACGACCCGACCTTCACCGACGTCCAGGGCACGCTCACGTACCGCCTCGCCGATGGACACGAATTGCAGGCTCTCGGCTTCTATCTGAACCACCGGTTCAGGCTCGACCCCAGGCAGCGACGTACCGTCTTCGGCTCGTTCCAGGACCTCAGGAGCGTGTCGTTTGCCTACACGGGTTTCGAGGAGGACGGCTACGACCTCGGCTTCGGCGGCATCCGGCTGGTGAATCGGCTCGGCCCCGGAATTCAGATCGAGCATGACGCCTCCTATTTCGACGTCGTGGAGTTCGAGGAATACGACATCGCGGGCAACGTGGCCCTCTTCCGGGTGGACGACGTTTTCCAGAACCCCGATGACCCCACCAACCTGATCGCGACGGGTGCCGCTCGCCAGCAGGACTTCGCGGATAACCGGGTCCGGGTGACGTCCTTCACCGGCAACGGCCGCTACCGCCTGGCCCGCGGCCGCAACGCCGCCGAAGCCGGCTGGACCGCACGCCTGCTGCGGTTCGACGACCGGATCTACGAAGGAAGCTCGATCGCTGGCCGCGACTCACTGGGCGCGCCCACCGAAGTGCGTCAAGTCACCGAGGGCGAGGCCTTGTTCGACGAGTGGCAGGCGGGGGCGTACCTGCAGAACTCCTTCGACCTGCTCGGCGAGGAAGGCCGATTAGTAGTCACGGCCGGTCTCCGTGGGGACTATTTCTCCTTCAATGATGAGTGGACGATCAGCCCCCGCCTGAGCGCGCGATACGTCCTCGACGAACTGTCCACCATCACTGCCGCCGCAGGTCTCTATCACCAGGCACCGACCTACCGTGAGTTGCGCGGCGCTCCCATCTACGACGCCGCCACTGAGAACGTCGTCGTGGAGGCGCTGAACCCGATCGCCACGCCGGACTACCCGCTGCTGACGACCGCCGCCGCCGCAGATGTGGCCGAGGAGGCGGGCGCGGCCGCGGGCGTCCCGGTCAAGCTGTGCTACGA
>JBJHBB010000233.1:0-4601 GCA_050485265.1 Rhodothermales bacterium
CCACCGTGGTCAACCCGAATCCGTTCGTTAGCCGATCCAGCAACCGCATCAGCACGCCAGCCGTGACCTCGGCGTCTCCCAGAGCCCGGTGACGCGCCCGGTTGCTGATGCCGAAGTGCGCGCCCAGAGCGCCGAGTCCGCGCGACGGAAGTGACGGCAGCAGGCGCCGCGCCAGCCGGACCGTGCACAGCCCCGGGTTGTCGAGCGGGGAAAGTCCGCACCGTTCCATCTCACTGGTGATGAACCGATGGTCGAACGGCAGATTGTGCGCGACGAAGATGTCCTCGCCCAGGAAGTCCAGAAAGTCCGGAAGGACGTCCTCGACCGGGGGCTGGTCGAAGACCATGGCCGTCGAGATCCCGGTGATACGGGTGATCCGGCCGGGGACGGCGCGACCGGGGTTGATCAGCGTCGAAAACGTGTCGACGATCTGACCGCCAGCGACGCGAACGGCAGCCAGCTCGATGACCCGATCCCACTCGGCGCGGAGGCCGGTGGTCTCGGTGTCGACGACGACGTAGGTGGCGCTGGAGAGGTCCAAGACGTTCGCGGTGGGCCACGCAATATCGCATGAGCGTGTGCCAACATTGCGTCGCGGGTGCTAGTGCACGGTTACTCGACGCGCGTTACCAGAACCGCCCGCACTTGACTACCCGCCGTCAGCCGCACCACGTAGGCCCCACTTGCGAGGCCTGCGGTGGAGAAGTCGAGGCGCTGCGCTCCACCCGGCCGCTGCTCATCCAGCAGGGTTTGCACGCGGCGACCAAGGATGTCGTAGATCTCCAGCCGCACCTCAGCCGTCACGGGCAGGGCGAACTCGACCGTGCCAATAGCACCCAGCGGATTGGGGAATACGGCTAGGTCCAGCAAACCTGCCTCTACCGGTGGTCCTTCGGTCGAGATGCCGTAATCCTGCGTCAGCCACCGGGCCAGGCTGGCAGACGGTTGCCCGCCGGCCAGGCCGAAGAATCCACCTACCCAGAGTGACGCCGTGCCGTCGTGGTGGGGGACGGCATGCAAAGCGAATATTCGTGCCTCGGATGAAGATGCAAGTCGATCGACACCACCACCGGTCAAAGCCCATTCGACACCGTCCCATTGCCAGGGTCCTACCTGGCTCGGCCCACCTTGGTCGGGCTCAGCACCGGCATATAGCAGCCCGCCCTCGCCGGGAATGCCGTTCAACGCAAGCTCCCGCACCCGCACCGAGCCTCCGATCGCCTCCCAGCTGGTGCCATCCCAATACCACGTCCCCTCACCAAAAACTGCTGCATAGAGGCCACCCCACTGGCCACCTGGGTTTCCCCATACTACGAGATCGGCCATGATGCTTCCTTGCGTCACAGGCCAGTCGCGCAGGGTCTCCCACTCAGTCGCACCGGATAACAAACGGACCAGGCGCGCCATAGCAATGCCGGCATTGTCCGCCACGCCGCCAGCGTAAATCGCGCCGGTAACATCTACGGCGATCGCATTCACGCTAACCAGTCCATGGCCTCCAGTAATCACATCCCACGCCTCCTGGTCCGGCCTCCAGCGGGCCAAGCGATCTGCGCTCACAACGCTCCCATCGGCCTGGAGCGCCGCTTCAAAATTCCCGCCGACCAGCACGGTGCCGTCTAAATCCGTCGTCAACGCTCGCACAACCGTGCTTCCCGGCGCTTCCCGGACGACTCCGAGACCTAACGGTCTCCACTCGGCCTCGTGCGGGTCCCACGCCGCCACATGCTTTGCGTCCAACGCATCTCCCGAAGCCTGCAATGCCGACCCAAAATGCCCGCCGACATAAGCAGTACCATCGGCATCCGACAAGAGAGCGTGTACCAAGCCATCAACTCCGCCTCCGAGCGGTGCCCATGAACCTCCCGGCGAGAGATGTGCGACGTGGTTTGCTGCGGCCGACCCCGCAAACGCGAAATTACCGCCAACGTAGACACCACCTTCACCGTCTGATGCAAGTGCCCCGGTGAGATGATCTACACCTCCCCCCTCAGAACCGGCCAGCACCGACCATGCTTCGACTGCAGGATCATATGTATAGATGAATTGGGAGACGGTAGGACTACCGTCAGGTAAAACATAAGCACTAAATCCAATTACAAAGCTATCCACGAATGGAATTATTTGCGTGGGAAATCTTAGGTAAGCCAATGGCAGATCGGCAAAACCAACAACCTCCCATTCCTCTCCCATCCTACGCAGAAAGCCATCACTGGTCTGAGCTGCCCCCGCATAGACCGTGCCTTCCGAATCAAACGCCAATGTGTTAATCCACAAGTTCGGATCTACACCGGCATGAAACCATTTCCCTAAATCAATGTCCCATCGAATTGCATTATGACTGACAATGTTGTCTCCATCACCCTGAATACCTCCCTCAAAGGATCCGCCGACATAAATGAATCCATTTGTTTCAATTATGGACTCTACACCCAGTACTGAGCCATAGATTCCACCGCCGACTGCTGACCATTCTCCATTATCTAGGTCAACGGCAGCAATATTAGGCGACGCCTGGCCGTCTACTTGGCCGAAGCTGCCTCCGACATAAAGATTGTTATTTGAAACGTATAGCGCCCTCACCTGGCCATTCAAATTACCTAGTGAGTTCCACGAATTGCCATCCCACGCGGCGATATTCCCGGCCGACTCGCCTCCAGCCATACTAAATGCACCACCGACGTAAACGGTGCCGTCCTCTCCGACGGCAAGTGCACCAACTGTTCCATCTACACCGCCCTCGAGAGGAAACCACGTCTCGAGTTCAGCATCATGACGTGCTATACCATTCACCTCGATTCCATTGATGGTAGTGAAGCTGCCTCCGGCGTAGAGTGAGCCGTCGAGGCCCACCGCCAGCGCGCGCACCACGCCACCCGGATTGAGTGTTTCGGCCAGAGCACTCCACGTCTGGTCTTCGGACGAATAAACCGCGACGCCGTGGGACAACTCCGATCCCGCCACTCGAAAGCTGCCACCCACATACAGCTTGTCCCCGTCAGATGCTAACGCGTGTACATCTTCTCCAACGCCGGGAAGAGCGTACTCATAAACCCATCCCTCCTGTGCCGACGCCAGGGGCGCTCTGAACTCAGGTGTTTCGAGTTGGGCCAGCGAGGACTGCGCTACAGTAAGGGTAAGCAGCGCACAATAAATAAGGAGACGAGGAAGCATGGCGGAATGACTGTGCTGGCCATTGCGAGGTGCAGCGAGACGATTGGGCCTTATCTGCCCACAAGCTACAGGCGATGGCCTGTGTTGTCAGTTCGCATAGGCCGCAAAGCTCCGAATCCTCTCCCCGAGTGTCTTGCCCACGAGTCTGCGCCTTCGTCCTCACGGCCCGGCATGCCGGCCGATTTGCACCTGGGACACGCCTACGCGGTTGCGCAAGTCAATTATTACAAATACCTTGCTGGTCTGAGGTCCTGCTGTAGCAGTCGCGGTGAAAGCCTCCCAATTGGACCGGTTCAAGATGAAGCGTGCCCTCCGTTGGCTTCGTAACGGCCTTCTGGCCCTGATTGGCCTGATCCTCCTCGGCGCCACTGTCGTCTACGTGCAGTCCGAACGAATTGCCAAGCGGACCTACGACCGGGCGCTCGAGCCAGTCTCGGTACCGAGCGACTCTGCCAGTATCGCCGAAGGAATGCGCCTCGCGACCATCCGCGGGTGCATGAACGGATGCCACGGGGAGGGTATCGGGGGACGGGTGTTCATGGACGAGCCGGCGCTGGCGCGCATCGTGGCGCCCGATATAAGCCGTGTCATTCAGGCCTACTCGAACGAGGCACTGGCGCGACTCCTTCGCTTCGGCATCAAACGCGACGGGACGAGCTCTATGGTGATGCCGGCATCGATGCTTTACCACCTCACTGACGACGACCTTGGCGCCATCATCGCATTCCTCCGGAGCCAGCCGATAACGGACGGCCCGGAGACCTCCATCCGCGTCGGACCGATGGGACGGGTTGGTGTCGTTGCCGGAATGTTCAAGCCAGCAGTGGACTTCGACCATGCGATGGAGCGCGTCGACCTATCGGACCCGGCGGACATGATCGCCCACGGTCGCTACCTCGCCCTCACCGCCTGCACGGAGTGCCACGGCAATGACCTGCGCGGCTGGCCCAGTGAAGGTGTGCCGAGCCTTGCGCTGGTCGCCGCATATTCGCACGACGAGTTCGACACGCTCATGCGCACTGGCGTCGCTAAGGGAGACCGAGAGCTGGACCTGATGGCCCTCGTGTCGCAGACCCGCTTCTCGCATTTCACCCCCGAAGAGGTGAATGCCCTCCACGCCTACCTGCAAACGCTGGCCTTCGCGCAGGACGGGTGAGTCGGCCCTAATGCCGGGCGCGCCAACGTCGGGTGTCGGGCGGAGCTACCGGCTGGGGAAGGGATTCCAGGTAGTGCGCCAGTGCGTCGACGTCGACGAGGCCCGTGCGCGCTATCGCACCTCCGACAAACATGGTGAACGCGTCGCCGCCGAGCGCAACGAACTCGGTGGTGCCGATCGAGACCTCGGCCTCGTCGCCCACCTCGCGGTCGTCATCCATGGTCATCGAGATCACCCGGCTGCCGGGGTCGGCGGTCGGATCGTATACGAT
>JBJHBB010000234.1:0-4598 GCA_050485265.1 Rhodothermales bacterium
GGGATGGAGTGGGCAAGGGCTTCGATGACCTTGATCCGCGTCCCGCCCCCGACGCGAATCGGCGCGATAACCGCATCCGCTCTTGCGAGCTCGTCCTCGATGCGATCGACGAAGCCGGTTACGACAACGCGGGGTGGGTCATGGAGCTGTTCCGCTTCAGCCCCGGTCCGCCCCACGAGGCGGACGCGCGCGTCCGGTAGGAGGTTGCGTACCGTGTCCATGATCGGACCGACGAGCAGCCGCGCCGCATCGATGTTCGGGGGGTACGTGAGGGACCCCTGCATGAGGACGACGGGAGGGTCGCTGACCGCCATCCTCCCGAGCGGCGTTGGTGGCTCGAGGTAACTGTTCGGCACGACGGAGACGTTCTCCGTGGGAAGGCGGCCACGGTCGATCTCGCTGCACACCACTGCCTGGTCGACCGCCCGAGCGGTCTGCGTCTCCGCGCGCCTCCAACGAGCCACGTTCCTCCGGCCCTGGACAAGGACGCCTGCGCGAGTCAGCCCGGAGTCGGCTGTCTGTCGGCCACGTACAAGCTGCAGCCTGGAACTCAGTTTCTCACTCTCCAGGTCGTCGAGATCGACGATGGTCGGTGCCTTAGGTAGCGCGGGAGCCACCGCCAAGTACGTCTCCGACCGACCGACCCACACGAGGTCGTACGCGGCGGCAGCGAAGCGCGCAACCTCCTCTCGCAGGTGGCGGTAGTCCCGGCCGGTCAGCTCGAGCGGCTGCCTCCCCCCGACGAACCACCGCAGCCGATCCAGCGGTCCGATGGTGCGCATCGGACGCTGCACATGAGCGAACCTCGCCGCCCGCTTCCAGCTCGAAGGGACCTCGGGAGCCTGGGGACGCGACGTGGCGAGGAAGACATCCACCGCACCCACCCGAGAGAGTGCCTCCACGATCACGTCGAGCCTCATGGACGCTCCGTGGGTCTCCCCACGAGGGTCCGTTGGCGTCACAACCAGGATGCGGGGTCGATGCATGCCTACACCCCTCCCACCTCACGTCGACGGCGATCGAGCCAGGCTAGCGATGAGCCGTGAAGCGATGGCGGCGTCCTCGCGCAAGCCGTCGACCGCCACTCGGATCTGCTCTCGTGTTGTCGGGGCGTCCATGAGCTCAGCGCGGATCGTCGCAACCCACTCAGCCGGGGATCTCTCCACGGGAAGCACGAGCCGCTCGAGTCCGACGAACGCGTAGATGTCGTCGGCCTTCCGCATGTACTGCCGCGAGACTGGCAAGGAGATCGTGCCGCCAACCAGACCGAAGATCGCGGAGTGCAGCCGGCATCCCAGCAGGAACTCGGCCTGCCCGTAGAGCGCGATTAGCTCTTTCGCAGACAGATCCTCGGTGACGAGGAAGACTCTCGGGTCATCGAAGGACTCGACGAAGCGTCGACTGTCATCGAGGTCGCTTGTGGTCGGCCCATCAGTCTGGACGGCCACCACGACGCGCTCGATGGTTCCCTCGTCTAGGAAGACTCGGAACACCTCATCGAGCGCAGGAAACAGCCGCTGTGCCTCGCCCTCGGCTGGAGTTGTAACGGTCAGCGCAGCGAACGGACGCCCGTTGAGGTCGTACTTCTCGAGAAGCGACCGCGCGAGCGAGCGATCGGGGGGTTCGAGCCCGAAGACCGCATCGGCTAGCTCGTGGATCCGTTCAGGCGGGATTCCGAACTCCTGGACCTGACGCATCGACTCCGCGTCTCGCACGATGATGACGTCGACTCTCCGGAGGAGCCACGCCACGACCCAACGGGTCTTCCGGTTCTGCCCTCGGCGGTAAGGCCCGACTGTGACGCCATAGAGGGCGGTGGGCACGCCACACCTCCAGGCGAATACCAGCGGGAAGAGCGTCAACCAGAGACCCGCAAGAGTCCCCCACCCCGAGCGAGGGCTGAACGCCTGCCCCCCCTTACCGATGACCACCTCAGCGCCCTGGACACGACGCAGCCCCAAGCTGCGCCCTGGACGGGCAACGACAAGTAAGACTACGGACCGAAGGAGTGCACGAAGCACTGCAGCGCGGTGGCCAGCCAGAGCGAGCGAGCTCGGGAGAATCTCCACGCCTGGATGGGTACGCCGAGTGTGCCGATGCGTCTCCGACAGCATCGTCTCTCGTGGCTCGGTCGTGATGAGCGAGACCTTCGCGTCGGGGATCGCGCGTGTCGCCGCGGCGATGGTGGCGGAAGTAATCGCCGCACCTCCCCGGTTGTCGTCCGGGTAGACGTTGCAGATGACCACACATCGCTGACTCCCGGGATCTCCCGTCGAGGAGGTGGAGCCAGGAAGGCTGCTGCTGGTCATCCGACGAGCTCAGGGTTGCTGCCGCGACGCATCGGCGCATCGCCTGCTAGCGGCGAGTTAGCGAGCCTCGACATGAGCTACCCCCTCGAGTATTCGGGCCGCGCTACCGTGCCCCGCCGGGTGGGGGAGGCTCCTCTGCGACTGGCCGTCCGACAGCTTACTTGCCGTGTCGTCGTCAGCTGAGGCAAGGCGGGACGCCGCTGGCGGGCACCGAAGGGAAGATCGTGGCGCGATGGCGCAAACGACTTGCGGCAGCCACCTCCGGATGGCGTGTTGCCGCTCGGTCTCGGAGGGCACTGCGCCCGTACCGTCGACACCTTCGCCATGGGCCGCTGATACACGCTGGCGGGGTCACGTGGCGACACTGGGCTACGTCCCTCCCAAGACACGTCCGACGGACGAAAGCCCGAGACAGCCGTTGGCGCTCCGAAGGTCGGGGCTGGATCGCGATCGCTACCACCGCGCTGCGAAGGCTAGCGGTCGTGACCCTCGCCGGTGTCCTGTGGGGTGGCAGCACCCGACGGCAGGGATACCCGATCGCGATCGCGACGTGGGACGGTGGCTGTGTGCTGATCGATCCAGCGGGGCAACGTGTCGCTCGCCAGTTGCCTGCGGAACATGCAGGTCGAGAGCAATTGGCCTTGCGGGACCGCTGGGCGAAGCACGTCCCGACGCCGAGCTACTACCTGGAGCCGGGCGGCGTTTGGATCGTCGAAGAGTACGTAGCCGGCGAGCATCTCTCCGTCGCGCCTGACCATCTCCAGATCGAGTTAGTTAGAGGCTTTCTCCGCTCGTACCGGCGCCTCGTCGAAGATGAAGCACCGGAGCATCGAACCGGCCCCGCACATCATCTGGCCTCCCGGGAGGTCCTCCTGGCGTTGCCCATAGAGATTCGTCATCGGCTCGAAGGGCTCCCTCTGCTCCGCGAAGTCGACCGATGGCCATGGGTGGCCACCACGAGTGACCACAGCCTGAAGAATGTCATTCTCGCCCCCGGAAAGCTCGTGTTCATCGATGTGATGCCGTTCGTATTTCGACCCTTCTTCGACCTTCCGGTCGCGCTCCTCACGCTCTGGGGCGCTTCGCTACCGGCAGTACGGAGGGCGCATCTTGGTGGCGACCTCGAGACTGAACTCCGAGACATCTTCGCAGCAGCCGACTTCCCATACGAGGCGACCCCACGAACGCGGCAAGGGCTAGCCGCCCTATCCATCGCGGTGCGCGCGCTCGCCGTGTCCCCCGCAGGAGGAAGCCTCGACGGCGATGCTGTGAGGCGCCATGCGAACGAGTTGCTTCGATCGCAGAGACTCCTCACGCCCGAGGATTGGCAGGGGGATCCGAAAGCGTAGGAGGCCGGCCCCGCTCAATCTGCGCCCTACACCTCGCTCGAAACGCTCATCGGGAGACCCAACCGTCGACGACGCGCTTGGGGAGGGCGCTGGCCACGAGTCCGCGCCAGGCGTACCCGCTCGCCGGGTGCAACCGCAAAGACCGAAGGAAGCACCCGACGGCAGCCCTCCTCTCGCCGCCCCTTCGGTGGAGATGTCCCATTCGCATCCAGTAGAAGGCGGCAGCTCGTCCCCGGAAGAGATCCCGGTGCTTCTCGAGAAGCTGCGCGCGGGCGTGGATCCTCGTCTGGAGACCGATCTCGCTGAGCTGAGCGTCTGGAGGGCCATGCTCCCCCAGGACCCTATCGAGCCGAGCGATCGGCGCTTCCTGGGCAACGCGAATCATGTAGTCCAGATCCTCGGCAGCGGCGAACGCCTTGTCGAACCTGACCGACTCGTGCACCTCTCGGCGCACGAGGACAGCTCCCACGTGCGGGGGCTGAGACAGCAACATGGTGGCGACAGGATCCTCGAGCCGTTCGGCCCTCCCGGTCTCGGCGTACCGCTCGCCAGGTGTGCGCATCCGATGCATCACCATGCCGGTGTCTGGCCACCGCTCGAAGACTTCGAGGCACCGAGCCAGCTTCGGCGGGAGCCAGACATCGTCATCGTCGAGGAAGGCGACGTAGGGCGCAACTCCAAGGGACGCACCGGCATTCCGCGCACTACTTGGCCCCTCTGCTGCTTCCCGGCGCACCAGGGTGAGATCGGCCTCCAAGTCGTCCGCAATTGCGGCTGGCGGTGAAGACGCCTCATCAACGACGACAATCTCGACCGGCACCCCTTGGCCCATCACGCTGCGGACAGCCCGATCAAGTCCACCGGGACGGTTCCGGGTCGGGATGACTACCGTCACCCGTGGTTCGTCGCGCATCGCCCCCCTACCTACCGAAACAACGGC
>JBJHBB010000235.1:0-4587 GCA_050485265.1 Rhodothermales bacterium
AGAGCTACTAGAGGGTCTAATTACGCACCCCGTCGGAGATGTCGACGTCATGGTCAAGGTCGCGGAGGTATTCGAACAGCTCGGCGATCGGAGCGCCGCCTTCGACTGGATCTGCAACGCGCTCTCGGCGGGCTTCCGACTGGATCATGTCGAGGAGCGTCACGCACTAGAGGGACTTCGGGCTGATCCGCGCTACGAGCGGATGCCTACCTGCCTTAGTGACAGCTGAGCGCCTTCCCTACAACTCTTCTCGCCCTTCATCACCCACAATCACCAACCTCCGTTAGCCATGTCAGAGGCAGCAACCCTATCCCTGGAAAAGTCGGTCTCCAAGCCAGACCCGCAGTCAGTCACGATCACCGTGACCGACACGACCTGCTCTGTCGATCCGTGCGCTCTAAAGGCCTCGCGCGGACAGGAAGTCTCGTTCGTGCTCGACAATCAGAGCTCCAACCTCAAGAACGTGAAGGCCGTGGTGATAACGAAGGGCCCGCTCTTCCGCCGGCACGGGGTGGGCCGAAGAACTTTCACGCTCAGCCAGAAGGACGTGGGCAAAGGGAAGAAGTTCAGAATCGAGGGCAAATCGGCCCTGGGCAAGCACGAGTACTCGGTGACGGCAAGCTACCAGAAAGGAGAGTCCACGTCTGCAGAGTGCGACGCCGTGGCCCAAGACGAAGCTCTCCGCTCGTCGAGCGATCCGCCACCATCACGCTCAGTGCCGTATGTGATCATCGAGGAGTAGCGACACCCGCGCGGACGAATGCGGTCGTCGCGGGTGTGCCTCCCAACGAGCCGCTGGGTGCTTCATCCCCCTTGGCTCGCCGGGAGAATGTCGATTCGAGGTGGGCCAGTGCGTCTAGTCAGTGAACACACTTCCCAAACCGAGCCCTCACGATGCCGCACTACCTCCTGTCGATCATCCACCCCGACACGACGCCTCCTCCCCCGGCGCTTCTGGACGGGATCATGCGAGACGTGACCGCCCTTGTCGACCAGATGCGGGGCGCAGGCGTACTCGTTTTCAACGGTGGGCTGGAGCCGCCAAGCGTTGCCACGGTCGTCCGCGCCAACGGCGAGAAGGTCACGACAGTGGACGGGCCGTTTGCCGAAACGAAGGAGCACCTCGGCGGAATCGTGTTGATCGACGTCGACGGGACGGACGAGGCCCGGCAATGGGCCGCGAAGACCGCGCGCGCGACCACGCTCCCAGTCGAGGTGCGTGCGTTCCAGCACACGCCGCGGTAACTGGGCGTTTCACGATCTTGTGCGTATCGGTCACTACCTGAGACGGAATTGCAGCCTGGCATCGGTGCCGCACCTCTGGACGGATCCGACTACAGGTCGGTCCCCAGTACCATTACGATTGTTGGTGGAGGGATAGGAGGTTTGACCCTCGCCAATGCCCTTCAGCGCGTGGGCATCGGATTCGAGCTCTACGAGCAGGCGCCGGAGCTGACCGAGGTTGGCGCGGGCATCGGCCTCACCGACGGGGTGATGAGGCTCTTCGACGCCCTCGGCCTCGGCGATGACCTGCGGGCGCGCGGTACCTCGGTGCAGCACCTGGTTCTCGCCGACAAGCGCCTGAGCGTGCGGCGCAAGCTGCCCGTGCGCGGTGAGGCGATTTGCGTTCACCGAGCCGACCTGATCGATGTCCTCAAGAGCCGGCTCCCTTCCTCGCAAATCCGTCTTTCGAAGCGTGTCGTGGGTGTCCAGAGCCTCCCCGACCGCGCCCAGCTCGACTTCGAGGGCGGCGACTCCGTCTCCGCGTCCTGCGTGGTTGCCGCCGACGGCATCAACTCGGTCGTGCGCGCGAGCCTGTTCCCCCAGATCGCGGTCCGCCACATCGGCCAGACCATATGGCGAGGAGTCACATGCATCGAGGTTCCACCCTTGCTGGCTACGTCGTACATCGAGATCTGGGATGAGCGCCTGCGCTACCTCACGGTGCCCTACGACGGGAGGATGTTCTGGCTGGCCGTCAAGCCCGCACCGCCGGGCGAGCTTGACGACCCCTCGACCGTAAAGAGGGAGCTGCTCGAGCTATTCGGCGACTTCCACCCCATCCTTCAAGACCTGATCCGCCACTCCGATGGGATCATCCGCAACGACATGGCCGACCTGGGTACCGAGCCTCGTCGCTGGTTTCACAACAGAGTCGGATTCCTCGGGGACGCCATCCACGCCACAACACCGAATCTCGCGCAGGGGGGCTGCCAGGCCATCGAGGACGCTGTCTGCCTTGCTCTTTGCCTGAAGTCTTTCCCGGCGGACCTTCATGAGGCCTACGTGAGCTACCAGCGCCTCCGGCAGAAGAAGACCGACTTCGTCGTGAGGACATCATGGCGCTTCGGGAAGGCGGCCCACTCGCGCAACCCGATCACCCATTACCTGTGGCGCGCTCTGCTGGAGCGGTCACCCGACGCAGTCCTTTATCGTCAGGAGCGCTTTCTTAACGACCTGTCCTACCTGGCCGAGGTGGACACCGGTGGCGTCGTCGCGCGTCGCTGACGCTGCTGATAGAAGCGCTCCCTTCGTCCTGCGAGTCCCGGATGGTGGTTAGCTCCGTTGTCGAAATCGGCGAGGCCCGATCGTCCAGGGGCTAGCAAGTCGGCCGACGAGGGCGCAAGGCTCTCGCCGATGGCGGCAACGTCGTCATGCCCTTCGAGGAGGCCTTCTGGGTCGATCGGTTCGGGATGGCCATCGACCGATTCGGTACGCCGTGGATAGTCAATACCGGCAAGCCTGCGTCGATGCCCGAACACTGACAACGCGGCTCAGCGCTTCCTTCCCACGAGGAAGTAGGTGATCGGCCCGATGAAGTTGACAAGGCAGACCGGCGCCCAGAGCTTCTTACTGCCGCGCACCCGGTTCGCGGGGTGGTGGTAGAGGTCCCACAGCGCGGCACCCATGAGGGCGACCTGTGCCGTCCCGACGACGAGAATCGACTTGCGTTCTTTCGAGTCGAGTTGACTCCAGGCCTTTCCTGCGATCGAGCTATCCATGGTCGGTGGTGAGGTCCTAAGTGATTGTTGCCTCCTTCGGCGTGGAGGTCAGTTCTTCCAGCGCGGCGCGGAGGAGATCAGCGCCTGGACGCATTCCCTGCGCACCCACGAGCACGACCAGATCGTCGCGCTCAGATCGGCGTGCGGCGTGTGACAGCGCCTCGCCGAGTTGATCGAAGTACGCAGGGGCGACGGTGCAGCCTTCGAGTGCGTGCAAGAAGGCTGTCCGTTCGTCGTCGGTGACTCGGTCGGCGTCCTCGACCGCCTCGTGGCTGCTGGTGACGGTCAGCGATGCCGCTTCGAGGTCTTCACAATGGGTGCGAAGCGCCGCGGCCAGCTCGGAATTAATCTCGCTTCCCCGAGCCCCCCGGATGGCCGCAACCACGTGCAGGCGCTCGCGCGGGAGGCGCCGGGCGACGTCGAAGACGGCCTCCAGACTGGCGGGGTGGCCGGCCGTATCGTCGAGCACGAGTCGGCCTTCGATCTCGACCAGCTCCATGCGCCGGTGTGGGGGCTGGATGTTGGCAACCCCGCGCTGGATGGCCTCGATGTCATCGGTGAGCATCAGCGCGGCGGCCACGGAGAACGCCACGTTCAGCAAATGAGGCCGACCCATGAGCCGCATCTCGAGAGGGATCGAAACCGGCTCGATGATCGAGCCGTCGACGCGTCGCAGTCGATGAGCGATCTGCAGGTTGCATCTGGTGCCTCGAGACGACAGCACGTAGTTGGTGATACGGATATCCGCGCCCTCGGCGAAGCCGACGGTCACCGCCCGACGACCGTAGGCGCCGACCTGCTCCAGGAGATTTGGACTGTCCGCACCTACGATCAGTGGCGCCTCCTCCCCCACCGAATCGAAGAATCGGCACTTGACCGCGACGTACTCCTCGAATGTGCCGTGATAGTCCTGGTGCTCCAGCGGCACCAGATTGGTGAACACGCCCAGGGCGAATCGTAGACCCTCGACCCGTCCCTGGTCGATCGCGTGACTAGACACCTCCATCGCGGCGATGCGCGCGCCGCTATCGGCCATCACCCGGAGGCCACGGTGCAGCGTGACCGGACCCGGGGTGGTGTTCGGCGTCGCCACGTCGAACCGGTCGTGCACGCGCATCCCGACGATCTCGGAGCCGATGGCGCCAACGCGCACGCCCGCTTCCTCCATGATCGTCTCGAGGAACGTCAGCACGGACGTCTTGCCCATCGACCCGGTGATCCCGACCAGGTGCAGTTCGTCGGCCGGGTGATCGTACCACGCTGCAGCCAGCGCCGCGAGCGCTCGCCGCGCGTCGTCGACGTCGATGACGGGCACGTCCAGGCCTGTCAGCCCGCGCTCGGCCACGACGGCAACCGCCCCCCTCTCGACCGCGTCTCGGGCGAACTGGTGACCGTCGGTAGAGACGCCGGGAACGGCCACGAAAAGGCTCCCGCGTCGTACCTCGCGTGAGTCGGCCGTTACGCCAGAGATGGACCGGTCGTCGGCCGGACCCACGATGCCGGCGTCGGAGAGCAGGCCGGCGAGTGGTCGAGTGAGGGGTGCCTGGTCCGGCATAGGGGAAGTGCGATGGGAGAAGGGTGCCGA
>JBJHBB010000236.1:0-4570 GCA_050485265.1 Rhodothermales bacterium
AGCAAGGAGCTCGGTAGCGTCCGCCGCTTCGATCAGTGGGATCATGTCGGCAAAGTGGCGCTCGGCTTCCGCCAGTCGTCCACGAACGAGCGCGAGGTGCCACAACGTTCGCAATGCCTGCGTGCGGACCTGAGCGTTGTCGGCGTGGTCGATCATCGCGGCGCGAGCGGCCGTCTCGGCCTCGTCCCACCGCCAGTCCGCGCCGAGGATGCGCATGCGCGTCATGGCCCACAGCGGGCTTTCTCCGAACGCGGCGACACCCTCGTCGAGGACTGCCAGGGCTTCGTCGACGCGATCCTGGAAAAGCAACGCGTCGGCCAGATTGAGGCGCAGCATTGCGGGGGAGTCTGGCGGGGCCGCTCGCAGAATGGCCTCGGCCTGGACCGGGCGCCCGCGGAAGAGGTGTGCGAGCGCGTAGTTGTTCCGTGCGCTAGCGTTGTCCGGGTCAAGCTCGAGCACGCGCGCGAAGACCGGCCCCGCTCGCTCCATGTCGGCGACGATCTGCGCGTAATAGGTTGCCTCGACCAGCAGGCGTTCGCGCTCCGGAAGGCGATGGCGCAGATCGTACGCCCGGCGGGTGGCGTTGACGATGCGGCCGTGGTCCACCCTCAGATTCCAGTAGGTGACGGAAAGAGAGCGGTAGGCCGTCGCGAAGGTGCTATCGAGGGCTACGGCTTCTTCCATGAGCCTCGCGATCTGCGCATCGTCACCACCGTACGCGGCCAGCCGGGCGCCCTCGGCATACTTCCGGAGGGCGGGTAGCGAGGCCGTGGCCACGCGGGGAAGCGGCTCGGCGGCGTGCAGGGCCCTCAACGGTTCGCCGATCCGCTCCCGCAAGCGCTTCGAGAGGCGGTCGACCGCATCGATGAGTCCGGACGAGTCGCGCGCGGTCTCACGCACTGCGGCCAGCACCGACCCGTCGGCCGAGGACAGGACGCGAGCGGTGAGGACGTAGCTCCCGCCGATCGCGCTGACGTCGCCCGCGATGACGGCCTTCAGGCCTTCCCTCACCGCGAGTTCGAGCGCCACAGGCTCAGGGATGCCGGCGCCGGGCTCGCGCCCCATCATGGTAAGTGCCTCGGTCACCTGCGACGGCTCGGCCAGTTGGAGCGTGTGCGACTGCAGTAAGTCGATGCGAAGGGCCTCCGTGACGACGCGGCCAAGCACCTGATCCGTCGCGTGAGTCCCGAAGTCAGCCAGCAGGATCGGCTCGCGCTGGTCGATCAATCCGCGCGATTCGAGGGTGGCGATGGGGCCAATCCCCATGGTGCGCATGCCGGTGTAGCCGACTGCACCGGCGCCGAGGAGTGCAAAGGCCATCACCCCAACTCCGAGGGAGCGACTCCACGTCAACCGGCCCAGGGCACCCGAGAAGCCGGATCTGCTTCCCTCAACGTCATTCAGACCAGCGAGCACCCGCCGCTGAGCGAGGGCCGTGAGAGTGACCATGGGCAGTCCGATCAGCAGCAACAACAGCGTCACGCCGGGCACCCAACCGGGTAGTCCGACACCCTGGGTCACCTCTATGCTCAGTCGGTGGGCGAGCCACGCCGCAACGAGGTACACCGTGGCCACCTGCCACGCCGACTGCCGGAACATTCCGGGTGCGCTACCGACTACGACCGCCTTAGACTCCTCCTCGCCTCGTGCCAAACGGCGCAACGATTCCGCCAGTTCGGCTGCGTCTGCGGGTCTGCCCTCGATGTTCTTGGACAGGCATCGCGCCACGAGGTCAGCCAGTTGGTGCGGTGCGTCGGGTCTCAGGCTGTCGAGCCGAGGAGGGTCGTCGGATCGAAGGGCCTCGATGATTGTTTCTCTCTCATCCCTGTCGAAAGGCCGGTGACCGGCGATCATCTCGTACAGGACGACTCCCAGAGACCAGATGTCTGTGCGACCGTCGACGGGCTGCGCATGCGACTGCTCCGGGCTCATATAGGCTACCGTGCCCTGAAGACCGGAGGCGCCTCCATCGCGCCGAACGGCACTGGCAATACCGAAATCGACAACGACGGGCCGGTCCCCCCTTCCGAATGCGATGTTCTCCGGCTTGATGTCGCGGTGAACGATGCCGCGGCGGTGGGCCGCTGCAAGGCCGTCGGCGACCTGTGATGCGAGCGTACAGACCTCGTCGATCGAGAGCGGTCCTCCCTGAAGTCGATCTCGCAGCGTGCCGCCCTCGTACCAGGGCATCGCGATGAAGAGGCGACCGTCCTCACTCTCGCCGATCTCGTAGACGGTCGCCAGGTTCGGGTGATCGAGCGCAGACGCCGCACGCGCCTCATCTTCGAGGCGTGCGTTGGCCACCGCGTCGTCGGTACGCCATAGCGGAAGCACCTTGAGGGCGACGGGCCGGTCGAGTCGATCGTCATGGGCGAGATACACGATGCCCATCCCGCCGCTGGCCACGCGACGGACGATGCGGTAGCGGCCCAAGGCCGAGCCGGTCTCAAGCTCGCCGGGTGCATCCGCGAGGAGCGCCGTGCTTCGGACAGGATCGAGGGTGTCGGCGATCCCCGGCACGGAGCGTTCGTCGCTCTCCAGCAACTCGTGTGCTCGCAGCAGGGTCTCGACCTGACGGCGGAGGGCGTCGTCCCCTGCGCACGCCTCGGCCACGAGAGCGGGGCGCTTGCCGGCGTCAGTTTCGACGGCTGCCTTAAAAATCTCCTCGATCCGATCCCACATTCCGTCGGCTACGATAGGACGTCGTACGTCCACCAAATTAGGTGATGAACTAGAAGATTTCCTACCCTTTATCGTACCATCGCAGGTGATCGGACGTCAGGAAGGCAAACTTCCGTGTTTTCAGCGGACGATGTGTGCATCGAATGACATCGCGGACCTCATCACCAATCAAGAAACGCCGACGGCAGACCAGCCGTCGAGCCACCTCTCGACCGCAGCATGGCTGGGGTCGGACGTTGCTCCTTCACCTGGGGCCGGGCGTGGTGATGTTTGCGTTCTACGTCATGATGGTGCCCGTCGTTGAGGGTTGGGGCTTCCCGCCACTGTTCGCAGGTCTGCTAAGCATCCCATTCCTGCTCGTGCCCATCATGCTGGGATATCTGTCGTGGGATGCGCATCGGCGCACGGGTAGCTATCACATTCGGGGCGCCGTGTCGTACACGCGCACGCTCCCCCCGGCAAGGATGGCGTTGTGGGTGGTGGGTCTGATCCTGGTCGGCGGCGTGGCTTTCACCGTAACGGACGCAGTCGTGGGCCGGCGACTGGTTGCCGAGCTCGCGCTCTGGCTCCCAGCCTGGTATCTGGCCCCGACGGAGCTGGACCACATCGCCGCGATGCCGACCATGCAGCTCGTGGTGTTTCTCGGTGCCCTGGTCTTTTTCGCGGGTTTGGTAGCGCCGGTGATCGAGGAGTTGTACTTCCGAGGCAACCTGCTACCGGGACTTGCTCGCTTCGGAATCTGGGCGCCTCTGATTACTACGGTGCTGTTCACGTTTTACCACCTTGAGTCGCTCTGGGAGAGTCCAGCCCGCTTTGCCATGGTCCTCCCGATGGTGTACGCCGTCTGGTACACGCGCAGCGTGAGGCTCGGGATCTACGTGCATGTGGCGCTAAATGTCTTGTCTGCACTGGCCGTCATCGTGGCGGTGATGGCGATGCGGTGATCGCTGCTTTCACCGGCGATCGTTATCGAGAAGACGAGCCCGCAACGCCCGAGGTGCAATTTCTGTGGCCTAACGGCTCGGATACCGGTATGTGTGCCGATATTCCGGCCAATCGGCAGTCTCCGATACATCCTTTTCTTCTCGGTTCAGGCCAGTTTGCTATGCGTTTCGTCATTCAAACAGCCGCGGTGGTGCTGGCGGGACTCATGATCGTGTCGCAGCCGGCGCAGGCTCAGGCTCCCACCTGGGGAGGAACAGTGGACGCCATCCCGGAACGTTCAGCTGCGCCTTCTCCTCCAGCACCGGCGGCGACGGATCCTGCTCCCTCGCCCGCTCTGAATACGGCGGTCGAAGTCGATCCGCCGGAGGCCGATGCTTCGACGGAGCCGGAGAGGTCCATTGCGTCGCCCACTGCACACCAGGACTCAGTAGACACCGTGAGCGGCCCCAGCGCGGAGGCTTCGCGCCGTGACCCTGCGCCGAGTCGTGCTCCCGCTGCGCGCGCGATGTCGCTTCAACTTCCGACGTCCAATGATGCGCTGCTCCGAAGCCGGCCGGCGGAGTTCTACCAGCGGCTCGATCGCGAGACGGTCCCCGGCCTGCGTCGAGCAGGCTGGGAAGGTGGTCAGTACGGTTTCGTGCGGAACCCGGCGCGGACACCCGCAGGTCAGGCGTTCACGCGGGTGCACCAGGGAGTCGACATCCGCCCCCTCTACCGGGATGCGGCCGGTGTCCCCCTCGACACGGTCCGCGCGATCGATGCCGGGCGCGTCGTTTACGTCAACCGCGTGGAGAACCGCTCGACATACGGCCTTTACGTGGTCGTGGAGCACATGTGGGACGGGGCGGCCGTGTACAGCCTCTCGGCGCACCTGGCCTCGGTGTGGGTCACGCCCGGCGACTTCGTTGCCGCAGGCGCGCCGCTGGGTCGAATGGGATACACG
>JBJHBB010000237.1:0-4569 GCA_050485265.1 Rhodothermales bacterium
GATCAGATCCAGCCTCGCTCGGCGAGCGAGACGTGATCGCCTCCGGTGACCACCAGATGATCCAACAGTCGGATCTCGACCAACGCCAAAGCCTTGGCGAGCTTCACCGTGATCGTACGGTCCGCCTCGCTGGGCTCCGACACCCCAGAGGGATGGTTGTGAAATGCGACGACGGCCGCCGCGTTGAGCTCGAGCGCTCGCTGAACGATCACGCGAGGGTAGACGGCCGCGCCGTCGACCGTCCCTTGGAACATCTCCTCCGTCGCGATGATGCGGTGACGAGTGTCCAGAAACATGCAGCCGAAGACCTCGGCTCGCCTCTCGCCCAGCCGCAGTCGAAGATACTCGGTCACGTCCGTGGGCTTGCGCAGAGACTGGCCCGGCTGGTGACGTGCCTCCAGAATCGAGAGCGCGAGGGCGGTCACGGACCGACGCTCGGCCTCGGTGAGGCCGGAAGGATCGAGCCTCGCGAAGCGATCTCGCCTTCTTCTGGTTGCTTTCTTGGTCTTCAAGTCGAATCTCCTCTCGAAGGGGAGACTCGTCCCCTCGGGGAGGAAGCTCCCCAGGGGGTTGGAAGATGAAGCGCGGCTTGGATGGCTACGACGACGGCACCATCTCGTGGCGCCGCAAGATCGCCCAGAGCTCATCCAGCAGTTGGAACGGCCCCACGTCGGCCGAGCGAGCGCCGAACATCCGCAAGTCGTGCACGAGCGTTTCGGGCACGCGGGGAGTTTCGTCCCCGGATGTCCAGTGGCCATGATCGTCGGTCGTGTGTCCGCAGCATGGGCACCTGGAGCGGGACGTCGGATTCTCATGGCCGCAGACCGGGCAGATGTAGCCGTCGGCGCCCTCGTCGAAACGCGTCCGCTCGACGTCCTTGCCGGGAGCTCGATCACTCGCGAGCCCGGCCGGCAGACCGCCATGGTCGTGCTCGGAGCCATAAGGCTCCAGGCACAACGCATGCAACCGCCACTCACCGGCCTCGTGAGTCAGCAAGCGGCAGCAGAAGTCTCCGAGTCCATCCCTTTTCAGTGTCCGTCGCGCGGCCTCAGCGAAGCACGCTCCGCAGAGGCCGGCGTGGTCCGTCGAAATCTCCTGCTCCCCGCACACCTCGCAGTAGACGGGGGCGTTTCCGATCGTTGTGTCCACGTTCTGTACCTCCGGGCACGGCTCCTACGGATTCGCCGTTTGCTTGTGAAACGTGCGGAAGAACCCGCGCGTTCTCTGCATGAGCCCTTTGAACGCGGCCTCGTTGTCTGCGAGCTCGACGAAGATCTCTCCGTCGACTGCCGCGATCACGCCGCGATTCTCGAGATCCACCCAGACGCGACGATCGGCGTCGCGCCACTCCGGAATCTCGACGTAGGTGTCGGGCACCTCGATCCGTCTCGCGTGCTTGTCACAGAGTCCGTGCCAGCAAGGCACTTGATCGAGCGGACGGCCTTTGTGCAGCCGCAGCCCGTGTCGAGCGATGAAGGCTTGAATGTTCATGGTGATGTCTCCTCGTTCTGCGAAAGAACCCGTTGCCGGGGCCTCCCAGAACGACCGAACCAGGGCGCTCTGGTGAGACCCCGGCGACGGGGCAGGCCGAAACCCGCCCGGGAGACAGACGCCCCCACCAGGGAGTCGAATGCTCCCGGATGAGGGATTGGGATCAGGCTACACGCCGCCTCTAGGCAGCAGCGGCCTAGCTCGCGTTGGCGTGGCTACCGTTGATGTCGAGCGTTGCTTCCGGGTACACGGTCACCAGCTCGTCGCACAATTGCCCGAGGCTGTCGTCATCGCCATACCACCAGTGCCGCTCCAAGCATCGCCCTTCGAGAACGACGCACACTTCCTGGGAATCCATGACGTCTCCTTGTGTTGGCCAGAGGAGACCCGGAGGGGTCGCCTCCGGCGTTGTGAAATGTCTCCGAAGAGACCTTGATGGCTGATTGTTTTCGAGAGGCCAGCTTCCTCTATGGAACAAGCTCCCTTTTCGATGCCCCTCCCGCGGGAGGCAGTGAAAAGGGCCCGGGGGAAGAGCGCCTTCCCCCGGTCATTGGCCTAGCCACAGCTACCCACCGCGCCACAAGCCGTACAGAAATCACAGCCGTCCTTCTTGATGACCGCGTAGTTTCCGCACTCGTGACACGATTTGCCCCTGTAGGCTCGAACCTCCATGGCGCCGACGGAACGAAGCGGAAGAACGTTGCTGGGCTCCTCCTCCACATATCCTTCGATGTCAACGGCGCCGGTCGGCTCCATCGGATAACCTTCGTCGTCCAGAATGCCGAGCATCGAGTACCGATGGATCAGCAGCCTCGCGAGATAGGCGATCGTCGATGGAAAGTTGGCTTGTTTCTCCGACCGCGGAACGCGGGCGAGAAAGTCGCTTCGCGGTTCCGCATAGTCGAGGAGCTGCCTCAGCTTCGCCCCGACCCAGGCCGGATCGATCACCCGCATGTCGAACGACAGGCTCTTGCAGAGTCCGTCGAACGGCTCGGGATACTCGCCCGACAACCAGACCGAGTAGGGCCGGCGCGTGCCGTCCGGGAGCATCAACTCCTTCAAGCCCATCACCAGATCATCTCCGGTGGCGGGATTCAGGACGTCGGCCGTCCAGGCCAGCGTACCGTCCGTGCCGGTCTTCGGCTCCTTTCTGCTCATCAGAGCGTCGAGAACCGGAGAAGGCTTCTCGCCGTCGAACGCACCCAGCAGCCGACAGCGAGTCTCCACGATCTTGGCGAAGGCGGCGACCAACGACGGCATGACCACCTCTCGCCCGTCCGGCGGCAACGACAGGACGACGGGACTGCCCTTCGCCCGGCCGAGGCTTTCCAGCTTCACGGACAACCAGGCACGGTCCTCGGACCGCATGTCCATGGACAAGGACTTCGCCAGAGCGCCCATGCCGGGCGCCTGCTGATCTCCGTTGACCCAGACCTCGAACGGGTATCGGTCGCCGTTGTCGACATGGCCAACGAACACGGCGAGCTTCCCCGCGCGATGTTCGATCATGTACGACCAGGCGTCGTTGCCACAGGGAAGCACTGGACGCTTGCGCCAGCGAAGGCTCGCGAGCGTGGGCCTCGGCACCGTCGAGATCTGCAAGCGCCGGTCCGGATCGGTGTCATCGGTCTCGACGCTCGGTTCCGGCATCTCGGCGCTCATCGGCTCGCTCGTCTCCAGCACGGAGCCGGTGACGAGGTTCGGCCTGAAGGTCGCGAGCCCCTTGGCACCCGACTGCCAGGCTTCGAGGTACAGATCCTTGAAGTCCTCGTACGGGTAGTCGGCCGGCACGTTGACGGTCTTCGAGATGGCCGTGTCGACGTAGGGAATCACCGCCGCCACCATCGCCTGGTGATCGTACGCGCTGATCGACAGCGCGTTCAGGAAGTAGTCCGGCAGGTTCTCGACATCGCCGCCTTGGAGCCGATAGGCCCGGAAGGCGTAGTCCTCGACCTCGAATTTCTCCGTCCCGCCATCCGCACGTCGCTTGTTGCGGTTGTAGGTCCAGGCATACGGCGGCTCGATGCCGTTGCTGGCGTTGTCCGCAAAGGCCAGGCTGATCGTGCCGGTCGGCGCGATGGCCAGCAGGTGGCTGTTGCGGATGCCGTGCGCCCGGATGCCCGCCCGGATGTGCTCGGGCAGCCGCTTGGCGAAACCCGATTCCAGGTACGCGTCGCGGTCGAGAAACGGGAAGGCCCCCTTCTCGTCGCCGAGCTCGATCGATGCGCAATAGGCCGCATCCCTCATCGTCTCGGCGATGCATGTCGCCACATGGCGGCCGTCGCTCGAGTCGTACCTGATTCTCAGCATGATCAAGGTGTCGCCCAAGCCGGTGAAGCCCAGTCCGATCCGACGCTTCGCCATCGCCTCGTCCCGCTGCTGCGGAAGCGGCCAATAGGTCACGTCCAGAACGTTGTCGAGCATCCGAACTGCGGTGCGAACGACCTTGACGAAAGGCTCGAAGTCGAAGCGCGCGTTCTCGGTGAACGGCTCCAAGACGAACCTCGTGAGATTGATGGACCCGAGGCAGCAGCAACCGTAAGGGGGCAACGGCTCTTCCGCGCAGGGGTTGCTCGCTTCGAGGACTTCGGTGTAGTGGAGATTGTTCTCCTCGTTCATCGTGTCGAGGAACAACACCCCGGGCTCAGCGTGATCGTACGTCGAACGCATGATCTGATCCCACAGCTCGGCGGCAACCACGGTCCTGTAGACCCAGTTGCCATCCGCTCGCTGATAGGCGCCTTGCTCCTTCAGCGCATCGCTGGGCTCGGCGATGTGGACGAGGTCCCACTGACCGCCGGTCTGCAGCGTCTGCATGAACTTGTCCGTCACGCCGACCGAGACGTTGAAGTTGGTCAGCTTGCCGGGCGCGTCCTTCGCATGGATGAACTCCAGGATGTCGGGGTGATCCACGCGCAGGACGCCCATTTGGGCGCCGCGACGCGCGCCGGCGGACTCCACGGTCGAACACATGGCGTCGAAGACGTGCATGTAGGAGACCGCCCCAGAGGCGGTCGAGCGCGTCGTCTTCACCTGGGCGCCCCGCGGCCGGATACGGCTGAAGTCGTAGCCGACGCC
>JBJHBB010000238.1:0-4549 GCA_050485265.1 Rhodothermales bacterium
GTCGCTAGCGTCGTTTCGGGAGACGCCTCCTCGTGGGGATACCAGAGCGCCAGCCGGTCCCCACGCGTGAGGCCACGATTTGCGATGGATTCCTCACTGCCGGCAATCCGTCGGTCCAGCTCCCCGTACGTAATCGCGTGGTCGCCCCAGACGATAGCGGGCACCGTCTGGTCGCTGGCCTGAATGAGATCGGGGATGCGATCGCCCACGGCTCAACCTGTACTTGCGCCGCCGTCGAGCACGCCGCCGGCTACCGAGACTGGCTGGGCGAACATGGCCGGAACGTCGATCGCTGGGCCGATGCGCAGTCGCTCCTTCAGCACGTCCGTCTCGAGGAGGTTGTAGGGGTCGAGCCCGGCCGGCTCGGCACCCGTCGCTGCAGCCATCGCCACATGTGCCCGCATCGCTACGCCACTTTCGACCGCGGAGCTGATCACGCTTCGAACCCCGACTGCTCTGGCCGCCCGCGCGAACCGCATCGTTCGAATGATCCCCCCGAGAAGCGTCGGCTTCAAAACGACGGCCGTGGCAAACCCTTTTCCTTCGAGGTCCCGCGGCTCGAGTTTGAGGAGGGACTCGTCGAGCGCGACCGGGAGATGCGTGTCGAACCAGAGTAGCGGTAGTTCGCTTGGCTCCTGCAGCGGCTCCTCCACGTACTCGACGCCCAGCCCGGCGATGCCCTCTGCGAAGCGCGACGCCTCAGAGAACGTCCAGGCCTGATTGGCATCACAGCGGATCGCCACGTTGGGGCCAACGGCGAGTCGTGCAGCACGCACTCGCGCAACGTCATCCTCGATTTCCTTGCGACCAACTTTCAGTTTCAGGACGCGGTAGCCTTCGCGCACGGCACGCTCGGCCGAGGTCTCAATCGACTCCAAGTCCTCGGTGATGAGCGCGTTCACTGGGACAGTCACCGCGGGATCCGGGTGGAGAAGCTGCGAGAGGGAACGCCCCGTCCGAGCCGACACCAGATCGAGGAGCGCAAGTTCGACGGCGAACCTTGCTGACGGTACGAGCCGGCGGTTCTCTATGTCACTGTGGATGGCATGCTCAATACCGACCCAGGAGATGTCGGGGTCTAGACCGGTGAGCCATTCGAGGCAGTTGACCAGCTGCTGCTTGGCCTCATCGAGGGTCTCTCTGGAAAATCCCGGCAACGGCGCACAATCTCCCCACCCCCCACGCCCATCTGTATCGCGAAGCTCGAGCAGCAGACCTGCGCGATCACGATACTCACGACCAGCAAGCATCAGTGGTGATCCGAGCGGGAGTACGTACGATTGGATGGATGGCCTCAACGTAGTCGGTACTGTTTGCCGAGCGAAAGGAAGCGGTCGATGCAGGGGCCGAGATTAGATTGTTCTATTCGCTCTTAAAGCTTCCGGTTCATTCCTGAGCAATCCGTCGAACTTATGACTTTCCTGATCCTCGCAGTCACGATCGTAGTCGGTATGATTCTTTGGAAGTGGTTGCGGGACAATCTCGCTTCGTTCCGCGAATTCGAGGACATCGAACTCGTGCTGAGAAAGCACCTTGGCCGACTGAGCGACTACGCATCGTTTCAGAAACAGCTGCCCATCTTCCGCTTGCCTGACGTTCACCGGGCACTTGACGTGCTTACGGAAGGCACCTATGAGCGCATCACCATTGAGTCGGAGCACGCCGAGAGCCTCGGTCAGATACTAGCGGCTCAATTCTACGCGCACATCAACCGGAAGGTGAGGAAGCCGCAATACATTTCGCGACCCATAGACCTCGGCAGAGAGGCTTTCTATCCGTGTGACGGGTTTCTCATTCTCCGAGAGCTCGTCAACCGAAACGCTGAGCCTATTCTCGTTCGAGTGAAGGTGGACACATATCGAAAAATAGTTCTTCTAGAAGTAGGTGCGGTGGACGAAGGGGACGCACGCGCTTTCGTTGATACGGCGCTTGAGCTCGCATCTGAACACAGCATTTATCGGCAGCGAACCGTGGACGTCTCATTTGAGCGAGAAGTGCGCGATGAGTACGGTGAGGTCGAAGAGCAGAGCGCTCTCGATATCAGGTTTCTACCAATGCCTGCTGTTGAAAAGGACGACATTATCCTTGATGAGGTGGTGGAGCGGGTCTTGAATCGCAATGTGTTCGACTTCCACGAGAGGCGCGATCTCCTCCGTAGCCTCGGCCTACCTGGTAGACGGGGACTGCTCTTTTACGGACCGCCCGGAACGGGCAAGACATACTCGTGCAAGTACATCGCCCACCGCCTCACAGACGTGACTACAGTCGCAGTCACGGGCAGGGCGCTCCTTCACATCCGATCGATCTGTCAGATTGCCCGAATGCTCCAGCCCTCACTGATCATTTTGGAGGATGTCGACCTCGTTTACTCCAGCAGGGATCTTGCCGTCGGGGGCGCATTCTTGGGTGAGTTGATGGATGAACTAGATGGATTCGCCGCCGAGGACCAAATACTTTTCATCCTTACTACGAATGCACTTGATCGGGTCGAGGCTGCTATCAAGGATCGCCCGGGAAGAATTAGCCAGTGCGTCTACTTCGGCTATCCGGGCCTTCAACTCCGAAGGCGGTACCTCGAAACGCTTACCTCGCGCTTTTCCAAGCTCGACAAGGACCTAGATGCCGTCGCTAGACTGACTGATCGTACCTCTCAGGCTTTCCTAAAAGAAATGGTCTTCAGAACAGCACAAATCGCCTCCGCAAATGACTCGCTGCCACTGAACGGTGCCAAGCTGCACTTGCAGCTTCAGCACTTCGATGAGGCAATTGCCGAGATGAAGCGTGGAGCCGGCACTGAGGGAGCTGCAATCCTGGGCTTTAAGGCTGACTGACGCTCTTTGTTTACAACAACAGGCCCGCTCCAAGCATTATGCTGTACACCAGCAGGGCCGCCCCCGTCTTACCTAGAACGGGTCCGATCACAGCATACTGGGAGGAATGATGGAGCGCTCGCGCCAGCCGCCAACCGGGAATAATGACAAGGGAGGCCAGAAGTATCGACGGTGATGCTTCGAACGCTGCCCACAACACGACGAGCACGACCGCAGCTGCCACGAAACACCCGACGTAGAGGGCGATTCCGGCTGATCTCCCCAAACGCACAACGAGCGTGTTCTTCCCGGCAATGCGGTCTTCTTCCACGTCTCTGATATTGTTGGCGAGGAGGATTGCCGTCGCGAGGAATCCCGGCCCGAGACCTGCCAGGACCGCCTGGGGAAGCAGCGCCGTTGCAGCGCCAGAGCCAACCGCCTGGACGTAGAATGTGCCGGCTACGGCGACGGGCCCGAAGAAGACGAGCACGAACACGTCCGCGATCCCCAGGTAGGCAAGCGAGTAACGGCCGCCGGTATAGAGCGCGCCGCAGAGGATCGACAGGAGTCCAATGGCGAGGATGGGCCATCCCCCTCGATAGATCAGATACAAGCCGGCAATGACGGCCAGCGCGAAGGCCACGACCGCTGCGCGCTTGACCGCTTCCGGCGTCGCCATTCCCGAGGCCGTCACGCGAACAGGTCCCTTGCGCGAATCTGTGTCGGCGCCTTTCAGAAAGTCCTGGTAGTCGTTCGCGTAGTTGGTGCCGATCTGGATCAGTGCAGCTCCCAGAAGCGCGCACGCCGCGGCCAGCGCATGAAAAACCCCCGCCGATCCGGCCAGCGCTACGCCAACAACGACGGGCGCTGCAGCAGCGGGCAGCGTTTTCGGGCGTGCTGCGACTAGCCAGACGCGCCAGGACGACCGGACAAAAGGAGGATCGGAGGCACCGGCAACCGAGGCGCCATGACTCTCGTCGTCCACTCTTCTTGTCGTCCCATCAGCCGTCAAGGCTTGTAACCCTCCTTGTCGAACTCAGGCCGGCGGCGCTCGAGATAAGCATTGCGCCCTTCCTGACCCTCCTCGGTCATGTAGAAGAGCATCGTGGCGTGGCCGGCCAGTTCCTGCAGGCCTGCGCCTCCGTCCTCGTCGGCGTTGGCGGCCGCTTTGATCATGCGGATCGCGATGTTCGAGTTGGCCAGGATCTCGCGGCACCACTGCACCGTCTCGCGCTCCAGGTCCGCGACCGGCACGACGGTGTTTACCAGCCCCATGTCGAGCGCTTGCTGGGCGTCGTAAGGCCGGCAGAGGAACCATATTTCGCGCGCCTTTTTCTGCCCCACGATCCGCGCCAGGTGGCTCGTCCCGTAGCCGGCATCGAACGAGCCCACCTTGGGACCGGTCTGCATAAAGCGGGCGTTGTCGGCCGCGATGGTCAGGTCGCACACGACGTGCAGCACGTGTCCACCGCCGACCGCCCACCCGGCAACGGACGCGATCACGGGCTTGGGGCACGTACGTATCTGTCGCTGAAGATCGAGCACGTTCAGGCGCTGCTTACCCTTATGCTGTTCGTCCTCCGACACCTCCTTGTACCCGTGCTCACCGCGGATGCGCTGGTCTCCACCGGAGCAGAACGCCTTGTCCCCCGCACCGGTGAACACGATCACTCCAACGTCGGCGTCATCGCGAGCATCGTTCATCGCGTCCTGCATTTCGCGCACCGTCAGCGGCCGGA
>JBJHBB010000239.1:0-4536 GCA_050485265.1 Rhodothermales bacterium
GGTCACCGCCTCACCGATGGGCGTGACGCTTCCGAGCACCGCCGATAGGATGCCGCCGCTAACCTGGACGGTCTGTCCCTCGGTCCACACGGCGGTGCCACCGCTCGCCGCGGTGTAAAGCCGGAATGTTACCGAATAGGACCCATCCGGGACGGCTCCACCACCCTGATCCGTCAGCGCGCCCTGATAGGAGAGCGTACGGGGGACCTGCGAAAACGCGGCCGGTGCGAGCGAAAGGACCAATAGAATGACCGGAAGACGAAACTGGCTGCAGATGGTCATGGATTCCTGTGAATGGTGTCGCGGCCTGGTCGCAGTGGCGGACAAATGAACTAGCATTCAGGCAAGGGCGTGAGTACCGCTGCTCTGCCACGATAGCTGAGGCGGCCCGCCCGGCGCCCCGTCCGTTCAGACGGTTCTCTCAGTTTCCCTATGCAGTCGCGTAACCGTCCGCAACGCACGGCGGCTCGTCAATTGGTGCGTCGTCCGAGCGCCCGCGCTACTGCCTGTCCCCGAGTGTGAACGTGGAGCTTCTCGTAGATCTGGCGGATGTGGAAGGCGACTGTGCTCGGGGCGACAAACAGCGTCTCCGCGATCTGACGGCCTGTGCGACCCTCAACGAGCAGGTCGAGCACCTCTCGCTCGCGTCGAGAGAGAGACTCCAGATCAGGGTCCGGGCGGCGGAAAGCCTCGACCACCTTGCGCGCAACCGAGGCCGACATCGGAGCGCCGCCGTTATGGAGGGCGCGTATCGCGTCGAGCACCTCGCCTGGCGGGGCCGTCTTGACGAGATACCCGCTGGCACCGGCCCGGAGCGCCTCGAACACGCGGTCCGGGTCATCGTGGACGGTGAGGACCAGGAATTCGGCCTCGGGCCAGCGAGTATGAAGCGGCCCCAGGGCCTCCAATCCACTCATGCCCGGCAATCCGATATCCAGAAGGACTACGTCCGGAGTGATATCCGGGACGGCTTCTAGTGCGGCCTCAGCGCTATCGGCTGCGCCTACGCACGCGAATCCCGCAGTCCACCCGAGCAGCAGCGCAAACGCATCCCTTATCGGGTGCTGGTCCTCAACGACGTATACGTTGATGGGCTCCATCTCAGGCGCTGAAGGAGGAGCACGGCGAGCGCAGCCCGTGCGATTGTGCTCCGCCCGGCAAGCAAGCCTCCCGCACCGGGCGGGAGCGGCGACGACCAGGCAAGTTCGGGGGATCTGAGGATGCGGTCAACCGTCTGTTCGAACGGTTCCTGGCAGTAGGCGTGATCCCTCCTATGGGACGTCGAGACGAACTCTAGTTCCTGACCCTATGGAAGTGTCCAGGGTGAACGACCCTCCCAGTTCCTGTGCGCGTCGATTTAGACTGAGCAGTCCGGTCCCGCGGGGCGCCACGGTGGGGTCGAACCCTCGGCCATCGTCGGTAATCTCGAGGAAGAGGGACCGACGAGAGAGACTCCAGCGCACCGTCACGCGCGTCGGGTGCCCGTGTCGGACCGAGTTGTGGACGGCCTCCTTAAGGAAGAGGAGGAGATTCTGGCGGACGAGGGCGGGGACCTTCGCCGTCCCCTCTCGCTCACCGAATGCGTCCAATTCGATACCGCGAGGAGTCAAAAGCGCCAGGGCAGCATCCTTCATTCGGAGCTCGAGAGCCTCCCATCCCGCGTCGTCCTCGCGGATCGCCCACACCACATCGCGCATGGCGCTAGAAAGCGAGGTGGCCTGCTCGCCCACTCGTATCGCCCACGCAGACACGAGGTGCTGGTCATTCTCGCGGCCCTGTCCCGCGCGCCCCTCAGCCGGGCCATCGGCCACTCTGCGAATCAGTTCGCTGTAGAGCGAGATCTCGGTCAGTCCTGTGCCTACCTCGTCATGCAAGTCCGACGCGATACGGAATCGCAAAGCCTCTGCCTCCCGGTGGCGAGCCCTCCGTGCGGCACGAAAACCAAGTCCGACCAGCCCGAACGCCAGGAAGGCCGATCCAATGAACCACGGTGCGCGCCACCACGGCGGCGCGACGGAGATGGGAATCTGCACCACGGGGCCAGGTGCCAGGCCTGCGCGTACCGCGCGTAGCTCGAGGGCGTGACGTCCTGCTGGGAGTGCTGCGAGTGTAAGGTGCCGGCCTCCACCCAGATCCGCCCAGGCTGTATCGCGTCCCACCAGACGGTATTCCATGCGGACTCGCTGTGGTGAGCGGTAAGTCCTGGGAGCTAGCTCCGCGCCGAGACGGTCGCCGGCGCGGAGTCGAAGTCCGCGCTCCCAACCCGATACGGCCAAACCATTGACCTGAACACCATCGATACGCACGCCAGGTGAGGGCCGTCTTGCGGAGAGCTCGCGCCAGTCGAGACGATGTAATTCGCCGGGGACGGCGCTGGTCCAGAGGTAGCCCGCCTCGTCCTCGTAGACGCCCCGAACCATCTCGCCCGGCAGTCCGTCACTGGCTCGTAGTTCTACAATGGGAGAGACCGCAGGCTGACCCGGATGGAGCGCCAGGCCCTGGATACCTCGTGCGGTGGCCAGCCATAGTCGACGCCCGTCCAGAGACAGCGAAAGGTCAGTGACGACGTGACTCAGCAGGCCGTCTTCCTCGGTAAGAACCCGTGCAACCCACGATCCATCTTGGGATAGCGACAGAACTCCGAGCCCGCCGGTGTGTCCCTGCACCCAGATGCGATCGAAATCGTCGGCTGCGAGGCGGCCAACGCTGAGCCGGTGATTTATCAAGTCAATGCTTTCTCGCAGCGAGAGCGGCAAGCACTGCACACACGTACTGCCCAGCGAGTCTCCCCAGACCACGTCGAGCCGGCCGAGTTCGCCGCCCAGCCAGGTTCTTCCCCTCGCGTCTTGCGTCCCTCGAGCGCCAGCGACATTGGCTTCACTTACTCTCTTGCGCTGCCCGCCGCGCACTCGCCAGAGACCCTGATCGTCAGTCTCGAGGCGACCGTCACGGCCTTCGTGAACCAGGACCGGCGCACCGGAGGTGTAGGTACCGCGGGTCGATCGACCTTGCCATGCCTGGCCAGCGTGAATCAGCCAGTCTGCCTCACCATCCGATCCAACGAGCGGGTGGAGGGCCATGGAGGTTCCAGGTCCGCTGACGTGCTCCAACCCGCGGTCGCTGACGCGGTACAGGCCGCCGTAGGTGCCGATCCAGACCATGCCCCGGGTGGCATCACCAGTGATTGTGTTCACGTACTCACGTCCGCCGTCGGACCTGAGGAGTGGGTAGGACCGGATGGCCTCCTGCTCGAGCACGCTCAGGCCACCAGCGTGCGCAGTCCAGATTCCGCCCTCCGGGTCATGGGCGAGGTGCAGTGCGAGATGGCCGCGATATCCCGCCTCCGTGCCGGCCACGAAGGACTCGGCACCGTCGGGAGCGTACCGAACGACCCGCATGCCGTACGGGCTATCGGTGAACACGAGCAGGTGTCCATCTTGGGATATGCCGGGCGACGTGTGTTGCCAGACGCCCTCCCCGGGTCTGCCTGAGGCCTGGAGTTCACCGTCCGGGTGCAGCCGGAACACCCGTTTATCGGTTCCAACCCATGCCAGGGCGTGGGGGTGAGGACGTACGAACCGAACTCGGCCGTCTGGTTGCGCTATCCAATCAACGTTCCCATCGGTGAGGGGCATTACGCCCACCCGGTCCCGACCAGCGAGCACCAGGATCTGATCCTGGTTCGTGCCCTCAACAAAGAAGTCTGCCAGGTAATCGATGTCCGGAATCGCAATGGCACGCCACGTGTCGGGCGCGTTTCGCTCCGGCGCGTAGACGGTACCATCACCCCCCGAAAGCCATGGGCGGGATTCTCGATCGAGGACCAGGCGGATGGTCCACACCTGCTCATGAAGTCGCTCTCGCAGCTCTCGAGGTGCCAGGACTTCGACGGGGGGTGATCCCGGAGATACCCGGAATAGGCCCGCGCGGTTGGTGAGTCCCCAAACTGAACCATCATCACCTTCTGCCAAACGCCAGACGGCGCCTGGTACTGGGAGTGTCAAAGGGATGAATGCCCGTCCGTCGAAGCGGGCAAGACCGTCGTTCGTGCCTACGTAGAGCGCGCCGGCTCCGTCGAAGGCGACGGCAAAGGCAGTCGGGACTCCGGACTCTGCTCCAAAGTGACGGAATGCGTACTCCTGGCCGACCGCTCCGTCGCTGAGGAGAGCTACGAGGAGGGCGGCCGCCAGAAATCGACGAGCACGGGGAAGCAAGATGGCCAATGTCGCCGTTGCACAAAAGGTTCGTCGAAACATAGGGTGTATTCAGTCCACTCCATGATTCGTCGATGAGCTTTCTTGCACGCACTCCCATTTCTCATGCTGGCGCTGGTGGGGGGAGGCGTTCTCACGATGCCCGCCCATCACCACGCTATCCCTTCGGCGGATCGAGGTCCGGGCGAAGCTTGGTGATCGACGGCTTGCGTAACCGCCCCGCGGAGGTGAGCTCCGCGTACGCCACCTCGCACACGATCGTCGGCTCCACCCAGGTCGTGCCGCGGGCGTCCTTCGGGGTGGACCCCGCCAGCGGGTACGT
>JBJHBB010000240.1:0-4533 GCA_050485265.1 Rhodothermales bacterium
ATTCTGGCCTTCGCGAACCGCTACGACCGCAACCTGGGAATCGGCACCGTGATCTCGATGATGATCCCCTACAGCGTGCTCTTCTTCCTGGGTTGGATGGCGCTGTTCTATCTGTGGGTCTTCGGGCTCGGGCTCCCGGTGGGGCCGGGTGCGCTGACCTGTTTCGACATCGAGACGCTCGTCGCCGTACACTGCTGACGGGAGTGGCGGCGTTCATCGAAGTGTCCGTCCGCTGCGTATCTGCAAACTTCGGTAGCTCGCATGTCAGCACGCCCTAGCCGTCGCGTATTCGGCCTTGCGATCCTCACTGCCCTCCTCCTGGGTGTGGGGATCGGCACGTTTGCGCCGCCCAACGACGACTTCTTCGCCCTCCGGAAGAACTTCGCCATCTTCGGAAAGCTCTACGAGGAGTTGTCCCTCGGCTACGTCGATCGCGTTGATCCCGAGCATCTCATGCGGACGGGCATTGACGCCATGCTTGAGACACTTGACCCGTACACGGTCTTTATCGACCAGGCGGACAACGAAGACATCGGGATCATCACCCGCGGCCGATACGGAGGCGTAGGTCTCTCGGTAGGTCAGCGCGCGGGCCAGATGGTGGTGCTCGAACCGATCGAAGGCTACAGCGCGTTCGAGCAGGGGGTCAGGACGGGGGATGTGATCCTGAGAATCGACGGCGTCGACGCGTCCGGGCTCGCGCCCGAGGATCTGAGCCAGCTACTCCGTGGAGAACCCGGCACGACGGTCCGTCTGGACATCCGCCGCGAGGGTCATCCGGCAACTCTCGAGTTTGTGCTGACACGCGCGCGGGTGCAGCTTCAGAATGTCGGTTATCGGGGATTCGTGGACGACGGTATCGGGCTCGTGCGGCTTGACCGGTTCACGCGCGAGGCGGCTCGTGAAGTCGCGATGGCCATCGAGGGCTTGCAGAGCGAGCAGGAGCTTCGAGGCCTCGTGCTCGATCTGCGCGGCAATCCTGGAGGCTTGTTGGAGGAAGCGGTCGCGCTGAGCGGGTTGTTCCTTCCGTCGAACTCCATCGTTGTCTCGACTCGGGGACGGGCGCCGGAGACTGAGCGCGTCTACAGTAGCCAGGGCACTCCAGCGCACCCGGAGCTGCCTCTTGTGGTCCTGGTAGACGGGAGCAGTGCCTCGGCAGCCGAAATCGTTGCCGGCGCGCTGCAGGATCACGACAGGGCCGTCGTGATTGGGGAGCGCACTTTCGGTAAGGGACTGGTGCAGGTTATCCGGCCGTTGCCGTACCACACGTCGCTCAAGCTGACCGTCTCGAAGTACTACATCCCCAGTGGCCGCTCCATTCAGTCGATCGCGTACTCGCGCGACGCCGGCGGAGGACGCGCCGAGGCGGTCCCAGACTCGCTTCGCCGCCCGTTCCGGACGACCGCCGGCCGGACGGTTTACGATGGTCTCGGCATCGAGCCTGACGAACTTGTCAGCTTTGGTGAGGTCTCCGAGCTCGAGGAAGCGCTCGTTCGTCGCGCAGCGTTCTTTCTCTACGCCAACCACTTCGTAGCCCAGCGGCCGACGGTCGATCCTGATTTTGTGGTGACACCCGAACTCATGCAGGACTTTCGCCGCTGGCTCGAGCAGGAGGACTTCTCCTTCACCACCCGCGCCGAGCATACCGTGGATGAGTTAGCGGCCGACCTCTCTGCCAGCGACTACGGATCCGCCGAGGAAGTAGTCACCGCACTCCGCCGCGAGATCGCCGCCGAGAAGGAGGCGGACTTCGAGCGCCACGCGCCACGTTTGCGCGAGCGTCTCCGCCGCGAGATCCTCTCCCGGGCCCTCACGCAGACCGCCCAATTCGAGGCGTCGTTCAGGGACGATCCCCAGATGCTGCGCGCCGTCGAGGTCCTCGGTGACGCGGGCACGTACCGTGGCATCCTCAGACCGTGATCGCACTCCCGGCAAGCGCATGATCAGGTGGGCATTCCGCTGATCGAGCTGGCGATCCTGCTCGTCGCAGGAGCGGCGGGCGGCTACCTGGCGGGCCTCGTCGGCGTGGGAGGCGGGATCATCTATGCCCCAGTTCTACTCTTCTATTACAGGCTTATCGGCCTCGAGGACCCACTCCTGACTCCCCTCGTCCTGGGAACGAGCCTTTTTTGTGTCCTCGGCGCTGCCCTTTCCGGCGTCTACGCCCAGAGGCGGGCTCGGGCGATCCATTGGCACACGGCCGCTACGACGGGCGTGATCGCGGCGGTACTGATTCTACTGACCGGGCGCTTCCTGACCACGCAGCCCTGGTACGACCAGCGGGCCTTTCAAATAGTGCTCGGCGTTGTGCTGGTCTGGGTCGTCGTGAAGATGCTTCGTCCCGGCCGGACCGAGGCTCCGCTTGCGGGCGACGTTCCCGCGAAGCCCTCTTTGCCCACACTTGCGGGGATCGGAAGCGGCGTGGGTGTCCTCGTAGCCGCCGCAGGGGTTGGCGGGGGCGTGCTACTCGTGCCGCTGTACGACCGACTCCTGCGTTTTCCCCTAAAGCACGCGATGGCGACGTCTCTTGCCACCATCGCCTTCGTATCGCTTGCCGGCGTGGCCACCTACGCCATCCTGGGAATCGGAGTCGAGGCTCCCGTCGGGGTCGTCGGCTACGTGGACGTATACCGGGGCCTCGTACTCGGCCTGCCCGCCACCGTCTTTGCTCGGTGGGGAGTGCGAACGGCGCAGCGCACCGAAGTCCGCATCATCCGCTACGTCTTTGCGGCGGTGGCGGGACTGGTCGCTGTCCGGTTGATGTACGACGGCTTGCTGGGATGAGCGAACTAGCGCTCGTCCTGAAGCACGAACGTGACCTTGCACGTAGTCCGGTAGATCAAGTCGCCGTTGTCGCCGACTTCGATCTTGAACTCCGACACCCAGACGTGCTTGACGTTGTCGACGGTCTTGCTGACCTCCTTGATGGCGTTGCGGGCGGCATCGTCGAAGCTGGACGTGCTCTGGCTGGTGACCTCGAGTACCTTTGCGATAGACATGAAGGGCTCTGGTTGAGGTGATTTGGATGTGTGGATGTACATCATCCCCAACGAGTTCAACCCCGTGCGGGGTCCGGCGCGGACTCTACCATCGACTCTTCGCATGGTCCCTCGCACACGGCGGTGGCATCGATCGCCGACTGTATGCAGCGCGCAAGACCCCCCTCATGAGTGGATTAAGGGGGACCGTCCTGGACATCGGTGCCGGCAGCGGCGTCAACCTGGGGTACCTACCGCGAGACACCGAGTACGTTGCGCTCGAACCGAACGTCCACTTCCACCAACATGTCGAGCGGGAGGCAAGGCGCCAGGGCATCGCCGCCTCCGTGCTGAGCGGCGTCGCGGAGGCTCTTCCCCTCGATGACGAGTCCGTCGATGCCGTGATCACCACGCTCGTCCTATGTTCGGTTGAAAACCAGGAAGTGGCTCTTGCAGAGATTCGCCGCGTCCTTCGTCCCGGCGGCGTGTTCGTATTCGTGGAGCACGTCGCCGCCCGGCAAGGGACAGTGTTGCGTGGCCTGCAACGGGCTCTGCGAATTCCATGGGGGATAATGGCTGACGGTTGCCGACCCGACCGGGACACTGCGGACGCAATCCACTCTGCGGGCTTCGCCGAGGTCTCGATGGAGTCCTTCGCTGTTCCCGCTGGCCTCGCCCGACCGCACATCGCCGGCATGGCGATCAAGTGAGTGGAGGCGATTCGGCCCACCGTTCGCGTTACGTCACCAAACTACCCTGAACTCGCAGGATGGACTCGCGTACTCCGGCCGGTTCAACGATCGCACTTGATATGAGCTTGCTCTCGCGCCGATTGCTGCGCATCGTGCCGGTGTTGCTTCTGGTGCTGCTCGGTTGTCGGCAGCCGGCGCAATCCCAGATCGTTCCGGATGACGCGCCGCCGCCACAGCGCGTCGAGCAGCAGCCGGGCGTGGACGTTGGGGACGAGGTGCGGCGTTCGCGGCAGACGGCCATCACGCGCGCCGTGGAGGTCGCCACTCCGGCGGTGGTCTCGATCAATGTGATCGAGGTGCAGCAGGTGAGGATCAGGGACCCGTGGGCCGGCGACCCCTTCTTCGAGTACTTCTTCGGGCGTCGCGGCGACCAGGTGCGGGAGCGGCGCGTGCAGGGGGTCGGCTCCGGCTTCGTCATCTCGCCCGACGGGTACATCGTCACCAACGACCACGTTGCCGGCAATGCCACCGTCATCACCGTCAGCCTCACCGACGGCACCGAACTGGAGGGGCGCCTGGTCGGCACCGACCCGGAGAGTGACATCGCGCTTATCAAGGTCGAGCCTGAGCAGCCGCTTCACTACCTCGCATTCACCAGCGACGAGGAGGTGTACGTGGGAGAATGGGCGATCGCGCTGGGGAATCCGTTTGGCCTATTCGAAGCCACCGAGCCGACCGTGACGGTTGGGGTGATCAGCGCGGGGCTGGCGGTGGCGCTGGCGCTGCTGCACGGGCCGGTGATCGCCGCGTTCGGCATGGTGGGCGCGCTGATCGCGCCTGCGCTCATCGGATCGGAAGAGCCG
>JBJHBB010000241.1:0-4522 GCA_050485265.1 Rhodothermales bacterium
GCTTTGGTGGTTCCCGTCGGGGGGGTGCCCCCCTGCCCTACCAGTCTCGGGATCGTGGGTCGCGTCGGGCTCGGCGTTGCGCGTTGGTCTTGTGTGCGCCGTCGGCCCGGTTGCAGGATGCGTGGGTGATTCCGCGATACGAAGTTGGGTTTGCGTGGTCGAGGTCTAGGGGCTGTCCGGGCAGCATGGCCTTCTTGCAGAAGTGGCAGGGCTTGCCGTAGGCGTGGGGTATCAGTTGTGCCCTGAGTTTCTGGTGGTGCCAGCCGTAGGAGGGGCGGGGGGTGTTCATGTCTCCCCCTAGTTGGGTGGCCCCCTAGGTGAGAAGCTTGGCCTTCTCGCGGTCGAACTCGTCGTCAGTCAGGACGCCTTGGTCGCGCAGGTCCGCAAGGGACTTGAGCCTGCTGGCGAGGTCGTCGGAAGGTTGGGGCTGTCCGTTGCTGGCGTGTCGTTCGACAATCTTGGCTTCGACGTGGTCGCGGATCTTCTCGAAGTCGCCGGCCCCCTTGAGGAACGCGACCGAGTTCTCGTCCTGCATGGCGTCGAACCCGCCCGAGGTGGACTCGTTCGATCCGGCGATGGTGAACTGGATGTAGCCGACCGTCATGCCGGGCTTCTTGTACTGCACTGCGGTGATCTGATGGATCGGTATCCGCTTCTCGCCTTGGGTGAAGCCGTGCATCATCTTTGCACCGACGCCTTTACGGCGGATCGTTACGAAGCTGTCGTCCACCTCGAGCGTCCCGGTGCGTCCTTTGGCGGTGAGTGTCCCCATGTCTGCCTCCCTGTTTGGGTGGCAAGATTAGGCGCGTCGGCGCCTCGGTGCACCGATTGTTGCGATCCGTTCGAGCACTTCGTCCAGTACTGGGTCAGGGTGCGTCTCCCCTGCGGTGGTTCGTGGCGTCTCGTACCAGTCGGAACGGTGGTCGCTGACCAGTCCTGGGGTACGAGGCGGTTGCACCGGGGTGGCGTACATCAGCCACCGCCTGCCGGAACGGATGTGCCAGAACGGCACTTTGGGCATACCTCGCCCGTTGGAATGTCCCCACCTTAGCGGTCCTCGGAATCGCATGCAAGTAGTTACGCCCATGTAGCTGCCCTCCTGTGCGGTGGGGACAGGTTCACGACGCCTTGGCCCGAGACATGCGCTTGCGGCAGCGTTCCGACAGCGTCCGGTTCTCAGCCGACGTGTCCGGGCATCCGGCGTCGCAGCACCAGTCGGGACATTCGCACATGCGCAGCTGCGGACGGCCGTCGTGGGTCTGCGGTGAACACAGGTAGCCGAGACGGCGGTGATGGTCGGCGCACCACCAGCACAGGTCGAGCCGGTTGGTGACCGTCCTGCCGTTGTCGAAGTGGGACGTGACCCGACGTTCGTGGGTGGCCATCCGGTCGTCGCAGCAGGCGCACCGGCGCGTGGGCATCCGGGCGGGCGGGGCCAGCGCGGTCAGGTCACGTTCGGCAGCGTCGGCCCACCGTTCCATCGCCGCCGCGATCCGGTCCAGGCTCCACGTGTCGCGCGACAGGGCCTGCCCTTCGGTCGGGGACCCTCCCGACGACGAACCCGGGTCGGTCGATGATGCGACTGGTGAGGCAGGGTCTTCGAATGTCATCAACGACACTGCCGCCGTGACGGCTTTCGTGATCCGCAGCGCAGCCTGGTTGGCGCGCGAGTAGGGCCCGTTCATGCGGCTTCCCTTCTGCGATCCGGTCCTGCAACCTTGAGCCGTAGGGCGCCGTGGTAGAGGCGGGAGAAGATCCTGGGACCGACTTCCCGCTCCAGGTCCTCGGGCGACAGGTTGGATGTGACGATCGTCGGGCGACAGTCGTCGTAGCGTTCGACGATGACCCTTGCGATCCGGTCGACCGCGAAATCGGTCTGTCGCTCATGCCCGAGGTCGTCCAAGATCAGCAGGTCCGCTTTCAGTGCACGGTCCATCGCTTCGGCTGCCCTGTCCCCCGGTTTCAGATCGTCGATGAGTGCCAACGCCGATCGGAACAGCACCTCCTGGCCGGCGTCATGCACAGCCCGCGCCAACGCGACCGCCGCGTGGGTCTTGCCTGCGCCGACGTTGCCGAGCAGCAGCACGTTCGACTGGGCATCCCACTCGGCGGCGTCCGCAAGATCGCCGGTCAGCTGGTCGAGGCGGGCCTTGCGGTAGCGCAGCGGAATGCGTTGCTCCCACCTTCGTTCGTGCGCTTGCGTCTCGAGGTCGGATTCGGGCTCGACTTCCCTCGGGCCAGGCGGTTTGGCTTTCGCTGCGGCAGCTTCGACCCTGCGGCGCCAGTCGGCCGCGGCGCTGCTGATCTGCTCTGGCTCCATCAGAATCGTCCTCCCTGAGTGATCGGCGTGACGTTGTGCGTCCGTGCGGGGCCGTCGCGGGAAGCAGGTTCTTGCCATTGCTCCCAACGTTCCTGGTTGAGCCAGGTCAGGGCATGGGCTGCGATAGGGCCGTCCGGGGATTCCACGTGCGCTCGGTAGTGGTGCACGGCCACGAGGCAGGCTTGCCGTTCGTCTGGCTTGAGTCGCCGCCACTTCTGCAGCGTCGGCTTCCGTGCCCCGTCACCTCCCGGTTTTCCGGCCTTGCCTTTCGGGTAGGCCGACCAGAATCGACCGAACGAATCCTCCACGTCGGCGTCAGCCGACGAAGGGGTTGTGTCGGAGTCGGAGTCGGATGCGGTGTCGGATGCGGATTCCGCGTGCGCGCGAGGGGATACCCCATGCGATACCCCATCTTGACCAACCTCGGATACCCCATCCGATACCCCATCACATAGGGCATTCTGCGCTTGTTCCGCGTACTCCAGATGGGCTTTCTCGATCTCGCCTGCAGACACCCAGCCCGCCGCGACTGCTTCCTGTTCGTGCTCGTCGTCCAGGTGCTGGAGGAACCTTTCACGGATGCCGACAGACAGGATGTTGGTCCATGCTGACCACATCCCCTGGCGGGTCTTGACCCCATTGAGGACCCCGTCATGCTTCGTGAACGTCCTGATCCAGAGTTCCCCTGTTGTCGGATCAGCCATCACGAACCCGGAGGTCTCGAGGTGCGCCAGGGCTTCGTCTAGATCTCCCCTGGCGAGGTTGGCCCACTTGGTCCGGTTGTATGGCACCACCCCAGCCAGAGACACGTCAGGCTGTGACAGGAGCATCCAGTACAGGCCCTGGGACTCGATGGGGAGACGTGTGAAGTCTCGGTTGCGCCACACCTCGCAGCGGATACGTGCTTCTGTTCTCGCCATCAGCGTCCCCTTACTTACATCCGTGTGGTTCTGGTTTCGGTCCGAAGAGAGCCGCCCCCAGGCGGCAAGTTGCTGATGTAGGTCAGGTCATGGGAGCGCCGCCTCGTCGATCACGGCCCGGACGAAGTCGTGCATCGTGTCGTCGCGGCAAATCGCATCGAGAGACGCGGGTGACGAGACGGACACGCCGGACGGGTAGCGAGAACGGGTGGCCTGCTGCATCGCGATCCACGCACGCAGCGGAGTGACGCCGCGCTCGCGGGCATAGCCGCGCCAGTCGAATAGCTCGGTCACGCGGCACCCTCCCGAGCCGACAAGGCACCGTCGAGCGCGTCGGCCGCGCGACGGAGGGCCAGCACCAACCCGTTCAGATGAGCCTCCTCTCGAGTGAGCGCCCACGCGTCACGCAGACGCTCAAGGTCGTGCCCATACGCACGCCGAAGGTCAATGCCGGTCGCGGCCTTCAGGCGATCGATGTTCTCTGACAACCGCTCGAGGCTCTCGGCCTCAAAACGGTGGCGTTGCTGGACGGTGCGTTCGATCTCTTCACGCATCCGCTCGCGCTCGCCGTTCATCCCTTCGCGAATCATCTTGGGAACGCGCCGCTTGTGTTGCCGGTCGATCTGTGCGAGCCATCCGACCCACCACCATCCAGGAACGTCGTCTGGTTCTCGTGTCTTGGGCTTGACCGTCTCTGTAACCCGACCCGACTTGGAGACGGAAAGCAGGCCCCACACGGGAGGGATCTCGTGCTTGATCTCTTTCGCCAGCCCAGAGGGCACAGCGATGTACCAGCGGCGGCAATAGCGGGCGAACCGTTCGGCCTTCTCGGGCTTGGCCAGTTCAGCCTTCCAGTCGGACATCGACACCTTGACCTCGTGCCCGATCAGCTCCATCCCGCGTGATTGCCAAGTGTTGATCGCTAGGAAGTCGCATTGACCGTCGTTGCCTTGGAACCCTGCGCCCGATCGGGCCTCCTCGATGCACACATATTGCTCGCCGGGCTTGCCCTGCGACGGCTTGTTGTAGCGGTCGTGCAGAGCGTCCTTGATGTCGCCTGCGGTCATCTCAGCCACCATGCCCCTCCTGTCGTTTCAGCACCTCGACCACTTCGTCCCAGTCCCCCGGCGTCCAGCAGTGGGCTTCCACCCCTGCTGCACGTAGCGCGTCGAGCCAGTCGGACTGTTCTGGGGTGAGCTTTCCGCGGCTGCTCTTGAGCTCGGCGAAGATCACCCTCTCGCGGACGAGCAGAAGGTCGGGTAGGCCCTTCGCGTGCGAACCC
>JBJHBB010000242.1:0-4513 GCA_050485265.1 Rhodothermales bacterium
AGCAACTGCAGCAGGTGCGGCTGAACGACTTCCTCGAAGAGCAGCGGGTGGCGCTGGGCGTCGAGGTCAGCCTCTCGGACGGCAATCGCAACTGGATCAACAATCAGATCCAGGACGCGATCAGCGGGTAGACTGCGCCACGGAGCACGCCGCCGGGCCCCGGTCCCGCGGCAGCGGAGGTGATGTGAGCGACGCGATCCGCTCCATCGAGGCCGGCGCCTACTCCCTCGAGCGACGCGTAGTACTCGAGGTGGAGTTTGACGGTGGCCATGGCCCCGAGCGGCGGTGGGCACTCAACGACGTCGTGGTGGCCAAGAGCGGCTCGGCATCGATGATCGAAATTGGATCGACCGTCGACGGTGTTTTTCTGAACGACTATTGGGCGGACGGTCTCATCATTGCCACGCCCACAGGCTCCACGGCCTACTCGCTGGCTGCCGGCGGTCCGTTGCTCACCCCGAAGTCGGGAGTGCTGGTCGTCACCCCGATAGCTCCACACACGCTGACGACGAGACCGATCGTACTGCCCGACTCCGTGGAAGTCCGCCTGGAGGTGTCGGCCCGCAGCCTGCCGTTTCTGCTGGCTTGCGACGGACGATCGGAGGTCTTAGAGGACGCTCTCCCAATCGCCATCCGGCGCGCGGCGCACTCTGTGCGACTGGTGTCCTTGCGTGGTACGGACTTCTTCCAGACGGTCAGGCAGAAGCTCTCCTGGGGGCAGCGATAACCGGCGTTGGCCCACCGGTCTCCGAGTCGAACTCGCCGCCCTTACGCAGTCCTCGTGCCAAACTCCGCAAGGGCGGGCGAGTCGAGCCTCAGACTTCGTCGGCGTACTTAACGTCGCATCCGTAGGGCTGGGTGGTCGCTATCGACACCTGCCGCCCGGCCATAGCCTCCTCGAGGGCGAGGTCCACGTAGTTGGTGGCTCCGTCGAGCGTGGCCGGATCGGCGGAGGGCTGGTCGTCTATGGCGCCGTTATAGACGACGTCGCCATCGGGGTTGATGACCACCATTTGCGGCGTAGTACGGGCGCCGTAGGCGCGGCCGACCGTCCCGTCCTCGTCGTACAGGATGGCGGTCATCAGCCCACCCTCCTGCTCGTTGCGGGCGTTCATCTCGTCGGGCGGGAAGTGGCCCTGCTCGCCCGGAGCGTTGGTCATGATGGCAAACCAGTTCACCCCCTCCTCGATCCAGCGCTGTTGCGTGGCCTGCATGTTGTTTCCGTTGTAGTGCTTCCGCACGAAGGGGCAGTCGAAGTTGAGCCATTCCAGCACGACCCATTCGCCCTGCAGTGACGAGAGCGAGTGGCTTTCGCCGTGGGTGTCGACCAGGGTAAAGTCGGTGGCCGGGCCGAGCGTGGTGACGGCTTCTTCCGGCGCCTCGTTGATTTCCGTGACGTCATTCTCGGAATTGCACCCGAGGAGAAGGGCCAGGGCTAGAACAGGGAGTGCGTATACGCGCATGAGTACGGGTGATTGGTGAAAGGTGTCAGGGGACCGACGCGGTGGTTGGCGCGATCCGGTTCAACGCATCGAGGACGATCCCCGGAGACAGAATCTCGGGCAGAATCACCGGGTCGGCATTGCCTCCCGGGTAGAGGACGTAGAGCGGCACGCCGCTGCGCCCAAACTCCTCCAGCGCGGCTGTGATGACGGGGTCGTAGCTGGTCCAGTCGGCCTGCATGAGGGCCACGTTTCGCGATGCGAAGGCCTGCACCACGCGGTTGTGCTGGAGCGCCACGCGCTTGTTTACCTGGCAGGTGATGCACCACGCCGCGGTGAAGTCGACGAACACCGGCTGCCCGGTCTGCACGATCTCCTCGACGCGGTCGGGGTCGAACGGCTGCCACGCGTCGGAGGGCGCCATTCCGGCGCTGTTCACGTGCCGGCTTCCGGCGAGCGTCGCAAGTAGGGCCAGCACGAGCGCCACGCTCGCCAGCGCCCGAGTAACGACCCGCACTCGAGCCGTGGCAGTGACCCACGACCAGCGGTTGAGAAGCCACCCGGCAAACCCGATCAGCGTCATGGCGGCGAGCAAAAGCACCATGCCGTCGATCCCCGTCTGCAACCCGAACACCCAGATCAGCCACAACGCCGTGGCGAACATCCCGAACGAGAGCACCTGCTTCAGGGTGATCATCCACTCCCCCGGGCGCGGCAGACGCTGCATCCAGCCGGGGAAGTAGGACAGAAGCACGAACGGCGTGGCCATGCCAAGGCCGAGCGCCGTGAAAACCATCAGGGCCGACGAGGCCGGCTGCGCAAGCGCCCACCCCAACGAGGCGCCCATGAACGGCGCGGTGCACGGCGTCGCGACAATGGTCGCCAGCACGCCGCTCCAGAAGGCCCCGGACGCGCCGTCGCCGCGGTCGAGGCGCCCGCCGATGCCGCCCAGGCGCATTCCGACTTCGAACACGCCCAGCAGGTTCAGCCCAATCGCGAACATCAGCAGGGCCAGCCCCGCCACGATGAGCGGGTTCTGAAGCTGGAAGCCCCAGCCCAGGCTCTCGCCCCCGGCCCGCAGCAGAAGCAGCAAGGCGGCGAGGAGGAGGAACGACACAAGCACGCCAACGCCAAAGAGCGATCCGTGCTTTCGCATCGTGCGGCGGTCGCTACCGTTACCGTTCGCGAAGCCGAGAATCTTGATCGAGAGGATCGGGAAGACGCACGGCATCAGGTTGAGGAGGAGCCCCCCGATGAAGGCGAAGACGAGCGCAAGCCAGATCGATACCGCCACCCCTCGCGCATCGGCCGGGGCCTCGAGCGCCGCCACCGGTTCCTCGACACCAATCACGGGAACGTCCAGGCGCAGCGCCTGCGCATCGTCGTGGAACCGGGTCGAGCCATCGGCCACGAGCACCGCCTGGAAGACGGCTACCGGCGCTCGGGCGTACTCACTTCTCTCGACGTCGATCGTGAAGCCACCGTCTGACGGAGTGACTGGGTGTCTCGCCGCGTGCCGCACGACCCCGCTCTCGGCCGCGAAGAGATCGATCCCCGATGCATCCCCCGACCATGCAGGCGGATGCGAAATCCGCACGACGTAGCCGTCGTCCGTCGTCTCGGCCTCGGCGCTCCAGCCCTCGGGGAGGTCGATGGGCAGGAGGCTGCGCGCGTTGTCGAGGGCCTCGGCATGGGCGCTGCGGCTGGCATCATCCCCGATGGCGACCTCCAGCGACACCTCCTCGTAGGCCGGGAGGCAGACGTCTGCGCAGATCAGCCAGTCGGCACGGGCGGCTAGTGGAAGGACGTTCCCCCGAAAATCGTCGGCGACGGTCACCTCCGTCAGGAGGTAGACTTCGTCATAGTAGGCGTACGTCGTGAAGGAACCCGTATCGACCCGCTCGGGGAACGGCCAGCGGATTTCCCCCACCTCTACGCCCGCCGGCAGATCCCATGTGATGCGCGTCTGGAGGCCGGAGTCCCCGGAGTTGACCCAGTAACTGTGCCAGCCGTCTTCCATCACGAGACGCAGCGCCACGTCGAACGCTTCACCCGGCTGGACAGCCAACCGGTCGGTTACCAGCTCGGCGTCGGAGTAAGGACTCGTGGTGACCTCGTCCTGCGCCACCACGATCGACGCCCAGAACACGAGGGCCAGCAACAGTACGCTACGTCTCAAAGTGTGAATCACAGCACCATCAACGAGTAGCGGGGGCTCGACACGACTCAACGGTTTTCAGCCTGATTGCGGACGACTCCGCTAGAAAACGCGCGGTGCGCAGCCGTGGTATGCACGGCGGTCGGTTGACGATTCCACCACGATAAGCGGGGATTACTCATGATAGCGCCAGGTTTCGCAAGGGTTCTACGACAGTGCGCCGGCAACCTCGGCTTCCGCCGCTGCCAACGCCGCTTCGAGCTGCTCGGGCTGCCGTCCACCGGCCGTTGCCACTTGAGGCCGCCCACCGCCGCCGCCGCCGACGAGGTTGGCAAGCGCACCGACGAGTTTCCCCGCCTGCACGCCTCGCTTGATGGCTTCGTCACCGCAGGCCGCAGCGAGATAGACCTTTCCTGCCTCGTGATCGGAGGCTCCGAGCACGGCCACACCGTCGGCGCCGAGCTTCTCGCGGAACTGCGTGGCGGCGTCGCGGAGCGTGTCCATGTCGGCCTCGCCGAGATCACCCGTTACGAGGCGCAGGCCGTCGACGTCAATGGCCCGGTCGAGCAGATCATCGAGCGCGCCGGCGGCCGCCTGCTGCTTCAGGGCAGCGATCTCCTTTTCGAGAGTCTTCCGCTCCTCTATGAGTTCGGCAACCGCCTCCTCGACCGGCTTCTGTAGGGCGCGGAACTGGCCGCGGACGCCTTCGAGCGAGCCGAGCTGCTCGTCGACGTAGTCCAGCGCTGCCTCCCCCGCGACCGCCTCGATGCGCCGGATCCCGGCGGCGATGCTGCTCTCGGAGACGATCTTGAAGAACCCGATCTCGCCCGTGGCACCGACGTGCGTGCCGCCGCAGAGCTCGACGCTCACCTCGGGGTCGAAGGTCACCACGCGCACGGCCTCACCGTATTTC
>JBJHBB010000243.1:0-4510 GCA_050485265.1 Rhodothermales bacterium
AACCCGAGCAGGTCGGCCAGCAACAGGTCGGCCGGAGTGCCGAGCTCGCGGAGCGCAGCCACGATGGCGTCAGCATCCTCGTCGACGGGCACGTCGTCGAGCCGTGCAGGGCGCCAGGGTGCGTCGTCGGGTCGGACCTCGACGAGCCAGTCGCGCACGGCCATCGTGGCTCGGACATCGTCCTCGTTGTAGGCAGCGATGCGGGCAAGGACGGGATCGCTGACGGCAGTCTTGCCAGCGCGTTCGGCGACGTCCGTGCGAGCCATGAACGTGTCGTACTCGACGACGGCCCCGGAGCCCTTGGTGATGTCGTCGCGACGCTCTAGCCCGGTCAGCCGCTCGACCTCCTTGAGGCTGTAGGACTCGGCACCGATCTGTACGGCGTTCCGAACGACCTCGAGGAGGTCGACGAACGCGCCCTCGCGGATCATCGTCCCAAGCCGGGCGTCGTCGAGGCCGTGCTTGACGAACAGTGCCTGGAGTCCGGATCGCTCCGTGTGGTTGTAGTGGTAGACGTGTGCCTGCGGATGGCGCTCGAAACGCTCGTAGAGAGTGTCGACCAGCCAACGGGCCGCGTCGCGCTCCTCATCGAGGTCGTGAGCCCAACGTTCGGTGTAGGCCCACTCGCCCCGCTCGTCGCGGGCCAGGATGCCGAAGAGGAAGAACAGGCCACCGTCGGCGCGCCACAGCGGATGCCCCTCGAAGTCGAGGAAGACGTCGCCGTCGTCGGGTCGTGGCAGGAGCGCGTGCCCGTGCCCCCAAGGCGGCGACTCACCTGGGGCGATCTGCTCGAAAGGCGGCGGCGCTTCCGCCAGCTCGCGAGCCCGTACCTGAAGCGCAGCCTGATCCCGGAGCCGGAGGAGCCGTACGGGGTCCATGCCCTCGACGGCTTCCCCGTCCAGCGAGGCGAGATCCGCGAGTGTCTCGACACCGCCGTCGGTCAGCGCCGTACGGTCGGAGGTGCGGATGCCGGCGACGTAGTGCAGCGCATCTTCGGCCCTCCAGGTCTGCTCACAGAGCGCGGCGAACTGGCAGTAGTCACAGTGCGGGTTCGGGGAGGGACGCGTCTCGCCACCCGTGGTAGCGACCGCCTCCGCGAGGCGATCCCGGAGCCGATGCCAGTAGGCGCGGACCTCGCGGGTCCGGACCGTCTCGCGCTGGCCTGAACCGAGCCACACGTGCAGGTTCTCCGGCAGGACGCCGAGGGCCGCTTCGATCGCGTCCGCGTAGAACGACAGCTGGAGCACGTGCCCAGGCTTGGCCTCGACGCGGGCCAGCTTCGCGTCGACCGGTTCGTAGGTGACCAGCCCGTCCTCGTCTTCGACCCGCTCGAGGAAGTCGGCTATCCCCCGCATGCCGTCGTGGACGAACGGCGTCTGGGAGAGCACCTGGTGACCGGCCGTCAGGCAGTCGGCCACCCGGTCGACCCAGTCTTCGAACAGCTCTTGCGGGTGCCTTGACGGAACGTGATGGACCACGATGCCGCGAGCCTCGTAGTCGGCCAGGCAGGCCGCCTCGTGCTGGTCCCCCTTGTCCATCACCAGCTGCGAGAAGGCGCCCATACCGGATGCGGGGCGTTCGAGCTCACCCGAGTCCATCATGCCCTGGAGCGTCATGGAGTGCTCGCACGCGAGCCACGCCGTCACCTTCGACGGTGTGAGCAAGTTCCTCATCATGTGCGCCCCGTTCGTTCCCCCGGCGGCTCTGTGCCCTGCCAACTCGCTGGCGCCGACCCTACGTCACGGGGGTGACACCGGACGCTCGTCGAGTGGCGGTCGCGGCTACGGCCGCTTGCGAGCTCGGCCACTGATCGGCCCTTCGCCAGCCGGCTGGGGTGTCGCACCTGAGCGGTAGACATCGAAGCAGCGCGCTTCGTACGGTGACTTCGCTGGGGAGGACGATCTACCTTTGGGCCTGGACACCGACGCATTGCTGTTCGTGGCTGACCGGCCTGCCGAGCAGGCTCACGATGGCCAGGTCGACAGAGCAGGCCTCACCCCGAATCCCAGAGTCTCCCCAAACCGCAACGGCTGGAGCACCTGGCACGTGACGGAGACCGGTGAGGCGCTTCAGTCGCTTCGAGGTTGAGTAGAGGCGCAGACCCCAAACGGCGAAACCCCGGCCGTTTGCCGATGGCAGGGACGGTTCCGGGGTCTTCGTGAGTGACGATACGCCCTGGAGCTCTTGAATGTCAACCCCGAACCACCTGACGATCCGCAACCGACTCAGCGCAGACCGGCTCAGCTCCTACGAGCAGGTGACCTCCGGCGATGTCCCGAGAGCCCTCGAACTCTACCGGTGGAACGGTGAGGTCTCAGCTGCACTTTTCGAGCTCATCGGACTCGCGGAAGTGACCGCGCGCAACGCGATGGCGGACCACCTCGAGGCGCTACGAGCCAAGCGTGGGTGGCCGACGCCGTGGTACCGCTTGGGCCAGAAGGTGTTCGGGCCTGACGACATCCGGGACATCCAGAAGGCCATCGACCGCGCGACCGGCCGCGGACGGCACGCGGAGCTCCCGGGCAAGGTCATCGCCGAACTGAACTTCGGATTCTGGCGATTCCTCGCGTCGCGACGCCACCATACGACTCTCTGGGTGCCAGGTCTCCATCTCGCCTTCCCGAACCTGGCCGGTGGCGGCGCCAGTGCAGCCAGCCGCGAACGTGTGTTTCGGCGGATGGAGGACATCAACCTGCTGCGCAACAGGATCGCTCACCACGAGCCCATCCATCGCCGCGACCTGATCCAGGACGAGGCGCGGATCCTGGAGTTCATCGAGTGGATCTGCCAGGACGTGGCGACCTGGGCGAGTCAGTGCTCGCGAGTGCCAGCGGTCATCGCGGAACGCCCATCCTGATACGGCACGCGAGAGCCCGAGGCGGTCACTCCAGTCGAGGACTCAACTCGACGATCGATCGACTGGCTCCCATCCTCTCCCGATCGCCGAGGGTACGGACTGCAACGAAGTGCCAATCCGTCACCGTTTGACACTTCGCGTCGGCCGCCTCCGACAGGGTCGTTGCCATCCTGACCCACCCTGAGGTCAAGGCGTCGATCGATGGCCGGTACCGGCACTGGGATTCGTTGCGCCACCTGACGCAGCCAGATGGGCTCACCAGCGAAGAGTGGCGGCTGGGGATCAAGCTCGCTCGTGGCCAGATGATCCAGCCCGCCGCTCTGAGAGACGTCCACGGCCAACCGTTCGGACTCGCGATGGTGGGCCCGCTGCTGGCGGGCCTGCGGCACGCGGATCAACATGCCAGTGGCCACATCGCGGTCAGCGAGCAGGTCACCAACCCGGACACCCGCCGTTCCTACCTGGTGAACTCACTCATCGAGGAGGCCATCACGAGCAGCCAACTCGAGGGGGCGACCACCAGCAGAAGCGTGGCGAAGGAGATGCTTCGTTCGGGGCGCCGGCCGACGAGCCGCAGCGAGCAGATGATCGTCAACAACTACCGCGCCATGAACTTCGTACGGGACCATCGCGACGATGATCTGACCGCCGAGATGGTTCTCGAGCTCCATCGGATCGTCACCGAGAACACTCTCGACGACCCTTCCGCCGCGGGGCGGTTGCAGCAACCTGATGAGGAGCGGAGCGGCGTCTACGACGACGAGGGCGAGTTGCTGCATGCTCCTCCCCCGGCTGAGGAGCTACCTGGCCGACTCGCGGAGATGTGTGCGTTCGCGAACAAGGCGGATGCAGACGATGACTTCCTCCATCCCGTGCTTCGCTCGATCGTGCTCCACTTCTGGCTCGGCCACGACCACCCCTTCGAGGATGGCAACGGTCGGACCGCGCGTGCGCTCTTCTACTGGTCGATGCTGCGGCGCGGCTACTGGCTCACCGAGTACCTGACGATCTCGGCGATCCTGAAGAAGGCGCCAACGAAGTATGCGCGTTCGTTCCTGTACACCGAACAGGACGACAACGACCTGACGTACTTCGCGCTGTACCAACTCGAGGTCATACGGCGAGCGATCGACGGGCTGAACGCCTACCTGGCACGCAAGATAAAGGAGGTCCGGAGCACCGAGCGGCTACTGCGAGACACCGACCTGAACCACAGGCAGGTTGCGCTCCTCACCCATGCACTGCGCACTCCTGGCGCGAGCTACACGTTCCGCGGACACGCTGCAAGCCTCGCCGTCGTCTATCAGTCGGCGAGGAACGACCTGCTGGACCTCGAGCGGCGCGGGGCTACTCCAGAAACGAAAGGCCGGCCGGGCGTTCGTCTTCTTCGTCCCGGAGGACCTCGTAGCCCGTCTCGAGGCCATCTGAGCCGACGTGGGCTCCACTCGACGGCGCACCGACCGGGCCGCTCGCGAGAACTCGTGGCCACAACTTACGGGGAACCCCTTCGCGGTGCACGAAGCCTGAATGACGGCGCGAAGGTCGTGACGGGCGAGTGACCACGCTGGGCACGTCGCCGCACGAGCGATCAGCCCGGACGCAGCTCGCGGGCGAGTCGCTTGGCGATGACGTCGGCCGGGAGCACGCCTGAGG
>JBJHBB010000244.1:0-4502 GCA_050485265.1 Rhodothermales bacterium
GCCTCGCCCCCTTCGGGGTGATTGCCCTGGTCTTCCCCAGCAACACAGCCACGCGCGACAGCACCGCGATGGCCGGAGACGATCTCGAAGGTGTCGGCCTGACGAAGATGGGCGTGCGCCGGCGGACCATAGGCTCCCGCCCGCCGCCAGCCGGGGCCGTATCGTCAGAACGTCAGCACCTTGTCCGCCTCCAGGGTCCACGTCGCCAGTTGGGGCATCGACCCCCGGCTGGCGCCCGCGACGAACGCAGCCTCGGCCAGGCCCCGGGCGTCCAGGCACGAGCCACACATCGCCACCTCGCCCTTGCGGGCCACCGACTTCAGCATCCGCTCCAGGTTGTAGTACCCGTCCGGCGTCTTCTGACCGGCCACCCCCACCGACACGGCGTCGGCCATCAGGAAGATCCGCACGCGCACGTCCGCGTGCTCCTTCTGCAGCGCCATCGCCAGGCGCAGCGCGTTGTAGGCCTTTTCGGTGCCGTAGGCGGGGCCGTTTACGATGATGAGGATGTCCATCACGGGCGGGGCTGGTCTCGTCTAACCTACCGCGGCGCGGCATCGATGCCTGTATGGGATTCACGAAACAACCACCGTCCCCGCTGGCGCACGTGTCGTGGAGGCGGCCGCCAGCACGGGCGTCACTCCTTTGCGCGCGCGGCCCGTAAATACTCCGCCAACAGGCGCCCGGCCTCGCGACGCTGCTGATCGATCGTCTCAGCGGTATCTATGAAGCCGGTTTCATCATCTCGAGCGCCCTTCAGCATCTCCATCCCGAGCCCGATCAGGTGTAGGCAGCCTTGCACGTCATGGACGAGCTGGAGGAGGCCCTCGTCGACCGCGACGCTATCGTCTACGGTCATCTGGAGTGCCTTATGGATGAGCTTCGAATCCTGTCTCATGGCATTACAACGTGAATTCCTGACACCAGCGTCCTGAGGTCCGCGACTTCGACCGGCTTCACGAGGTGGTGGTCGAAGCCAGCTTCCTGGGAGCGTTCGCGGTCGTCGTCCTGTCCGTAGCCTGTAACCGCCGCGATCGTGACTTCTTGCAGCCGCGGGTTCTGTCGGAGATTTCGTGCTACCTCATAGCCATCCATGTTCGGCAGCCCAATGTCGAGCAGGACCAGTTGGGGCAGGAAGCCCTGCGCTCGCTCGAGCGCATCGAGGCCGTCGTAGGCGATGCGCACGTCGTGGCCCCACGACCGCAGCAGGGTCGCCGACATTTGCGCGGCGTCCTGGTTGTCGTCCACGACGAGGATTCGCAGACCCCCGTGCTCCATCTGCGACGGCTCCAGCGAGGGCTCATCCTGGTTAGCGCTGGCGTCGGACGCAAGCGGCAATCGCACGATGAACTCGCTGCCCTGCCCAAGCCCGGCGCTGTGAGCCTCGACGCTACCGCGGTGAAGCTCCACCAGGCTCCTGACGAGCGCCAGACCGATCCCGAGCCCACCCTCGGAACGCTCGAGCGACCTGTCCGCCTGAGTAAACAGCTCGAAGAGGTCAGGGAGCAGGTCAGGCAAGATGCCGACGCCGTCGTCGCGAACGCGGATCACCGCCTGGCCCTCCTCGGACTCGACCGACAGCCACACGCGGCCGCCCTGATCGGAGTATTTGGAGGCGTTCTCGAGCAGATTGCACACGACCTGCTCCAGCCGCGCCGCATCGGCCACAAGCCATAGCGGACTGTCGCTCTCCGAAACGTCGAGCGACTGCTTGCGACGCCGGATGAGCGGCTGCACCCGCTCAACGGCGCCCGCGACCATGGCGTTCGCCTCCACGCGCTCGGGCTGCAGGCGGATGCGGCCGGTGGAGATGCGCGAGACCTCGAGCAGATCGTCCACGAGCCGCTTCAGGTGGCGCACCTGGCGGGCGATGACCCCCCTCGCTTCGCGGTGCAGCTCGCTCTCGCCACGCTGCCGTCCGAGGAGGTGGAGGGCGCTGAAGATCGGCGCCATGGGGTTGCGAAGCTCGTGCGACAGCATCGCGAGGAACTCGTCCTTTCGACGGGCGGCGTCGGCCAGCTCGCGGGCCTGATCGTGAATCCGCCGCTCCATGCCCTTGCGCTCGGTAATGTCACGAATGTTGCACTGCGCGACCTGCTCGTCGCCTTCCTGGTAGACGTTGCAAATGAACTCGACTTCGCGAACCACCCCTTCGTCACTTTCCAGGGGGAGGTCTTCATAGCGTACGTAGCCCGTCTCGCGAAGCGTCTCGATGGCCGCCTTGCTCTCGGACTGGTCCTTGAAGAGCCCGATCTCCCAGAGGTGCTTGCCGCAGAACTCTTCTTTCGAGTAGCCCAGGATCTCGGTCATGTACGGGTTGGCGTCCACGATGGCCATCGTCTCGGCGTCGAGGATGAGGATGCCGTCCCGGGCCGACTCGAACAGGCGCCGGTATCGCTGCTCCGAGCGCTCGGTTTTCTTCGCGTCGTCCCGGCTCGCCGTGACGTCTTCGATCGCCAGGAGGATCAACTCCGAGTGATGGTTTACCTCGTTGACGCGGCGGGCGTTCAGCCGGATGTTCCTCAGCCCCATCCCCGGAAAGTCTGCGTCGACGTCGAGGTCGGTGATCTCCCGCTTCTCCGGTAGCAGTTCCTCCAGGAGGGTTCGCAGCCGGGGAATGTCCCAGGCGCCATCCCCGAGTTCAAAAAGTTGACGCCCCTGTACCTCCGCCTCCGAAGTGTGGAAGCTGTCGTAAAACACCTTGTTTGCCGAAACAACCTCCAGCTTCTCATCGAGGACGAGGAACGGCTGGTGGAGTGTCGACAGGATGTTCTCAGCATACCTGAGGGACTGTTCGAGGGCCTGCTCGTGTTCGTGGCGCTCGGTGATGTCACGGAATACCAGGACGACGCCGGCCACCTCCCCGGCCTCATCGCGGATAGGGGCAGCACTGTCGTCGATGGGTCGCTCGGTGCCATCCCTGGCGATGAGCAGAGTGTGATTCGCCAGCCCGACCACCACGCCTTCGCGGAGCGCTCGCGCAACGGGGCTCTCGACCGTCTCACGCGTATCCTGGTTGACGATCCGAAAGACCGTGTCGAGCGGCTCTCCGGCGGCCTCATCCCTGGACCAGCCGGTCAGCGCTTCCGCAACCGGGTTCATGAACGTCACGCGGCTCTCGGCGTCCGTCGCAATGACCGCATCCCCGATGCTGTAGAGGGTGACGCTCAGCCAGTGAGCGGTTTGCAATGCCTCGGAACCTGAAGACGCGGCCAGATTGACTTCCGGGGAAGGGTGAACGGAAGTGGAAGTCATTGGAACGGCACCAGAAAGGAAAGAGCCTGAAGCAGGCCTGCGCAGTATAAGGCAGGCGCATGCCTGTTAACCCGCGGCCTGCGTTGGGGGTCCACGCGTAGAGCCCTGATTACACGAGGATCATCCTAGGGGTCAGAGGGAGCCGAAGGGGATAGCATGGGGATTCGCACGAGATGGTAGGGCGCGACGGCCCGGCGCGCCGCAGGAATCCCACAGCGATTCGCATCAGTGGTAGGGCGCGACCGCCGGGCCGTCCGTGAGGCGGTTCAGGCTTTCGGCATCCCTACCACGCGTCGTGCCCGAGACCACGTGGCGGCCGACTGAGAACGCAAGGTAGGGGCAGCGCACCGCGCTGCAGCGTTGCCGGCAATCGGTCCTACCGTAGCGTCCGGTAGCCGCAATCCGCGCCCCCTTGCCGTGAAGCGCCTTCCCTATCGGGGTATCCGAGCGAACCCTGAGGAGATCTGCCGGTGACGCCGTCCTGCCTTGCTCCTGTGGCGGACGATTGGTTGTTTTCGGCAGTGACCGTTGACCCGATCTCGGTATGAAACCGCACCTGTTCATCCTCGCCGGCATGCTCGTATTCTCCGGATGCTCGCTGCTCGGAGAGGAGCGGGTCCCCGTGCGCGTGGACGACGTGCTGGCGGAGTCGGTGGAGCTCATCGATGTGGCGCCCGGGCAGGCGCATTTCCGCTTCGAAGGGATCACGCCCTCGCCGTGCTACGAGTATGAGGCGCATGAGACCGAAGTGAACGGACAGCGAGTCCAGGTGCGCGTACGGGCCCGCTCTACCAGCGCTTACTGCATCGCAATCCTGGGGCGGATCGAGGTCGAGCCGCTGGTCGTGTTGGTTCCCGCAGCCGGGCGCTACACAGTTGCCTTCTGGCGCGGGGACGCCGATCCGCTCGAGATCGAGGTCGACATTCCGTAACCGCTCCTCGGGAGCGCCTGCTTTGCAGGGCACCCGGGGGCGTGGTGGAGCGGTGCGTAGCGGTAGCCTCGGACTACCTTCCCGCGGCCTGCACATCATCCCCCCGCAAATACGGCGTGCCGACACCGTCCGAGCCCGACCTTCAGGAGGGCCGCCTTCCCCCTGACGTCGAGGAGGAGGCGGCGCAGCCTCCGTATCCAGCGTATCCGGGCCCGGGCGGGGCGATCTGGCTGCTGGTACTCACCTTCCTTGCGGCGATCCCCACGGGGTTCGCGGTCCACGTTTCCGGCCTGGAGGATGAGCCGCTGGTGAGCCT
>JBJHBB010000245.1:0-775 GCA_050485265.1 Rhodothermales bacterium
ACCCACAGGAACGTGAGGAGAACCCGTTATCGTTCGTCAACGGTTCCGAGGTTGCTACGCATCCGCAGTTTCGTACATCTCGGTGGACATCGTTGATTGTGACCCGTCCGTTTTGGGCCCGTTAGAGAGAAGTCGGCCCCCACAACAAGCCGTGTGGTAACGGCTGCGAGTTGAACGTTGAACGCATTCGTGTTAAGCGGCGGTTGTCTCCTTGTCCGGGGACGGTTCCCGTCGGTCACGATGGTGATGTCGACAGCTGGCTCGGTGGTGATCTCTTCGAGAGACCAACACCCTCGCCCGTTTCCGAAGCCCCGAGATGTTCGGTAGGTCGGTTTCGGATTCGGTGGTGGGGCTCGGGGCGCTTGACGCTACGAGGCCAGCATGTTAATGTCCGCTCGCACAACGACCGATGGCATCAACGGTCGACGTCTCCAAACGGGGGGAACATAGTGTCTACTGCTGCACATCCGACTGTTCAGCTTTCGAATCTCCGCAGGGCGCTCATCGTACTCTTGGTGAGTGCCTCCTTCATTGTGGGCAGCATTCAGGTCGCTCACGCTGCTCCGTCCAGTTGGGTTAGCGGCTCAGAAACGTGGTGTGCGAGCAAGGGAAATTCGACTTCACAACATATTGCTTGGACGAGTCCCAACTCAGCCTGTGCGCTGCAGGCGGCGCGCCACAGGTACAGCCTGCCGGGAGAGCCAACCTCGTTCTGGACGCAATGGTCGTACGCAACCACTTCTCAGACGGCAGTTTCGAGTCAAGCTGCTTTCCT
>JBJHBB010000245.1:785-4494 GCA_050485265.1 Rhodothermales bacterium
CGGTACAGAGCTAGGCTCGATTGCCAAGCTCGGCTTAGGTTGACCTAGGATGAATCAGCCCACGTCGCTTCCATCGTGCGCTTCTCGTTTCGCTCTTAGCTTCGCAATCCTCCTAGCGGTCCTCGCATCTGGCTGTTCTTCGCAGGCGGAGAGAGGCGAAGCGACGAATCCGAGCCGCGACGGTGGAGCAGAGGATCTGCCATCTCGCGCGGCTGAAACCGGGTTCCCCATTGGTGTGGCGCGGCTCGACGGGATCGAGGGGTTCCAGGTCGTTGACGAAGAGCGCTTGGCGCGTTCGGCAGAGGACGGCGGGCTATCGCCAGCGCATGTTGCCGCACTCAGCGACGGGTTCGTTGAGTTCGCCGAGTACGAGGAGTTGTTCCGCAACTTCGTAGAGTGCACGGCTGCGTATTCCATCGAGCTTCACGACCGGGGGCTGATTCGCCACGATATCCTCGACCTCGAACTGTTCATGTATGGCATCCCCGACATTCCTGGAGAGGGTCCACCCGACAGTGAAGTAGCCGAGTGTGCAACCCGCCACTACTTCGCCGCTGAGGAACTCTACCGCGCGAACAACCAGCGTCCATTGGATGAGCAAGCAGCACTGATCGATTCGCGGCTTCGTGCTCAGTACGACTGCTACTTGGGCCAAGGCGCGGAACTGCCGTTCTCGCGGGAGCAGGCTCCCGACTACGAGCACGATCTGCTGTCGCTAATGGACACCTATCCCGATTGTGGATCCCCCTACTGATGGCAGATCAGCTCGAAGAGACACGACGCAAGCAGGCGAGTGAGGCTGGCGGCTGGTCAACCTTCATGCTCGTGTTGTGTGCTGCAGCGCTGGCATCTCTGGGAGTGTTGATCGCGGCCTCGGTAGATCGAGCTCCGTTGGCGGGTGACGTCGAGACATCGAATGAGGTCGTACTCGTCGGAACCAGCACGACCGACGATGCGATGACGGCCACAGTCACATTGGAGTCTACGGAGAGCCGCCCAATCATTACGCGTAGTGCCGGGACGGTCACCTGGATCGGTCTCGAGTCGGGCCAACGTACTCCGTCGTCAGGCCGGATAGTGCTGTCGGTTGATGACCACCCCGTTGCCGCTCAGTACGGGGAGGCCCCGATTGCCAATGACGTCGGCGCGAGTTCTCCTGAGACTTCCATCAGGCGGGTCCAATCGTTCCTGCAAGAGTCGGGCTACCTATCCGACGAAGCCGACGGACGTTGGGGTCAGCGCACATCGGAAGCGTCGGACCGCTTCCTTGACGACCTAGGGTGGCCGGAGCGCATCGACTTTCCGGCCTCGTCTGTCATCTGGTTGGGGCCAGATCAGATCGAGCCGGGAGAGGTATCCGTTGCTGTAGGGGACATCATTGCCGTAGGCGAGACAATCGGTACCGGCGGCCCCATCGACGCGAGTGTGCGTGTTCGTCCCTCCACCGATCGCAGTTTGGACGACGAAGCAGGATGGCTGCTCAAGGTCCACGATGTTTCAGTCCCGTTGATGCGGGACTATTCTCTCAGTCTGGATGATGCTCTAGCGCTGTCCAGCGTCCTTGTTGAAGGTGTAGAGACGGCCGGAGTCATCCGTAGGGAGGCGCAGGTCACTCGGGCCACGATCCCAGGTTCCGCAGTCGTGACCGATGGCGATCGCACATGTGTTGTCCGCCCCGACTCCTCCGAGCGGGCCGACGTGGAGGTATTGAGTTCGGGATTAGAAGGCGTCACAATCCGGGTGACGACCAACGTCCCGGACACAATCCTTCTGGAACCAGCTGCGGGTACTAGGTGCTAGCCGTCCTCGAAGCTCAGGGCTTGACCCACGCCTTCGGCACGAGAACCGTGCTGGCAGGAGTTAACCTTCAGCTTCGGATGGGCGAAGCCGTTGCCATCCGAGGGCCATCGGGCTCGGGAAAGACCACCCTCGTCGCTATTCTTGGTGGACTGCTTGTCCCCGACGTCGGGAGGGTCGTTCGCCACGTTGATCACATGTGGGTCCTGCAGACGACCAACGCACTTCCCTCGAGAACTGCACTTGACAATGTCGCACTTGGGCCGCTCGCCGAGGGACTCAGTAGGAATGAGTCCAATCGACGGGCCAGAGCGGCAATCGGCGCGGAGGGGTTGGAGGCGCGCGCTCACCTCGTCGCGCGTCGCCTCTCTTGTGGGGAGTTGCAGCGCGTCTCGGTTGCTCGTGCGTTGGCTTCGAACCGTGGGCTCGTCCTCGCCGACGAGCCCACAGGCCAGCTTGACGCGGCCACGGCGGAGACTGTCGCGGATGCGCTGGTTGGGCTGGTGAAACACGAACGAGCCCTTGTCATTGCGACTCACGACCCGATCGTGGCTTCGAGGTGTCACCATGTCCTCGACCTTGTCGATGGGACGCTGTGCTCGGTGGATATGGAGTCGATATCGCCGTTCGCGAGCGGGTCACGATGAAACTGGGAGCCTGCGTTAGCGAAGGGCGTCGCAACGCAGTGGCTGGTGGATTGAGAAGCATCACATTCACTCTACTGTTCGTCGCGATTACTGTTGCGACCGCCTTCGTCGATGGCCGGTCATTGCAGGTGCTTCACGACGCTGAACGAGAAGCCTGGCGCGATGGGCGCAATCTTGTGGTCGTGCGCGCAGATCAGGGGATTGACGGGAAATCGTGCGAGCAGGTGGCAGTTCAACCCACCATCGTGGCTGCCGGCGCGATGCGCCGAACCGACCACACGGTTGCGCTCGTCGGGCGGCCAGGAGCTTCGCCAAGACTGGTCGAAGTGACGCCTGGTGTTCATCGCGTTGCTGCCAGCCTCGGGCGATCCTCCATATCGCAACCGCCATCTGCCAACGAGTTCGCGGCGAGTAGGCAGACCAAAGAGGCGCTCGAGTTCCGCGAGAGAGACCGGTACACGATCGCCCATGCCCGGGCAGAGCCGTTGGCCCTGGTTGGGTCGTACGACCTCTCGTTTCTGACCGTCTCGTCCTCTGGCGTCTTCGCTATCCGTCCAGCCGATGGGAGCTTCGATCTCTGCATGGTTCTAGCCCAGCCTGGCCGAGCGCGACAGGCTGAGGCCGTAGCCGCCGCCAATGTCCATGCGTACTTCGTAGGCGAGCGGGTTGAGACTGTTGCCGACATCGGCGGGCGGGACCGAGACTTGGTTGCCGAGCATCGGTCGCGCTCCACCCGCCACGTGTGGGCAGTCGGCGCACTCGCGCTCGCGATGGTCTGGCTCCTGATGGAAGCGGCTCGTCGACCCGAACGCGGCCTCTATCTCTCCGTAGGACTGACTCCCGTCAAGCTCACCGTTGTCCGAGTAGCGGAGCTCGTCGTGCTTACCGCTGCTGGAGCGTCGGCAGCAATCGCGCTCGGCTCGGCCGCCCTGCTCGTCGGTGGCATCGATGCATTCGTCGCGCTCCCCTCACTTAGCCTCTCGGTCGTCGGTGTGTCGTCAAGTCTTGTGCTTTCCGGGACTATCGCGGCTGCGCTAACCCGCAAGGGAACCACCATCGACATGGTCAAGGATCGCGGATAGCTGTGCCCCGAGTGGACTGCAGCCGGGTCTCAGCTGTGCACCTTGTGGAGCGCGTCGGGGGCTACCTCGAGACCCTCGTGCCCACTCAGTGGACTACGAGGTGACCTGTTCGACGCAGCCAGGCCGCATCATCTACGAATACACGGACCAAATCGTCGTCGTTCCCAGGGCCGTGACGACAAG